>CACZPY010000108.1 GCA_902783135.1 uncultured bacterium | reverse complement strand
ATGGTGCGGACATCGGTTCCGCCGCCTACGGCAGCGCGATCGAAGGCACCGGCACCGTCTACGACGGCTGGGGTTTCGACCTCGAAAGCGGTGTGTTGAAGTTCAAGCAGTTGGCGTAATACAATACGGTCGGGAGCCGCCGCCGGAGTTCGCGACATCTCCGGCGGCGGTCTCCCGGTCGTTTTTTGAGAGTTTCGAGAGTCTTGGGCCGAAAACGGTGGCATGCCGGAAAATCCCAAAGTTCCCAAAAATCCCAAAATCCGCAAAAAAAACAACGGCACTTGTGCCATGAACCATAACTGGGGGGGTATATAATGAAGAAACAATTCACACTGATCGAACTGCTGGTCGTCATCGCGATCATCGCTATCCTCGCCGCGATGCTGCTGCCCGCTTTGCAGCAGGCGCGCGCCCGCGCTCACGGCACCCGCTGCGTCAGCAACCTCAAACAGCTCGGCGTCACCGGCAATCTGTATATGAACGACAACAAGAATTTCTGGCCGTCGCCGAACCGATCCGGCAACGCGTGGGACAAGACCAGACGCGACGGCGCCTGGATCGCCCGCCTCTCGTTCGGCAAGTATCTGCCCGAAATCGAGTCGCTGACGATCCGCTCGACCTCCCGTCCGGGGTGGCTGAATTGTCCGTCGATCCTGGTCAAGGAGGACAGCAACCTCACCGATCACACCAAGGATATCCAGTGCTACCCCTCCGCCTACAACAACTACAGCGGCGGCAGTCCGATCTGGGGGCTCCCGTTCAACAATCCCGGATTTTCCAGAGGGTACGTCAATGGAGCGGAGCCCGGCGCAAACAGCGCCAATGCACCGAAAGATCCGAATGTGCCGCTCAGCAAACGGGTATGGTTCTGCGACGGTTTCGCCGGTTTTACCGGCATCGCCCGCGCACTGCTGGCATCGAACAATGAGGCGAAAAGCGATTTGTATCAGTATTCCCAGATCGCCATGGTGCACAACGGCCGCGCCAACCTCGTGACGTGGGACGGCAGCGTCGCCGGCGCCGATTCCGGGACCAGCACCGGTTACTACATGCCGTTCGGCGGGACCTCCGCCGCAGGAGCCACGTGTTTCCTGCGGAATCTGCGTTACTATACGCTTCCGGAGTTGGTCGGTACGAGTCCGGCGTCGTTCAAGACCGGAGAGTAAGTCCGAAACGGTTTTTCGGGGAAACACTTTTACGCACGATGAATCCGCCGCGGGACTTTGTGTTCATATCCGAGCGGAGTTACAGTAAGAAATAAAGTATCGAAGTCATGAATTCCCAAAAATCCAATGTCACGCGGCTGCCCGCCGCGGTGTTGAAAAAAAGCTGTATCGACGTCTTCACCGCCGTCGGCGTCCCCGCCGCGGATGCGGAAGTCATCGCCGAAACGCTGGTGCTGACCGACATGCGCGGCATCCATTCGCACGGCGTGATCCGCTCCGCGAGGTATATCGACTGCATCAAGGCGGGCGGCATCAAACCCGCCGCCGAGTTGCAGATACTGAACGATTCGCCGTGCGCCGTCCGCACCAGCGCCGCGGGCGGCCTCGGCATCCCCGCCGCGAGCAAGGCGGTCGAGATCGCGATGGCGCGCGCCGAACGACACGGCGTCGCGGTCGTGACGGTCAATCACAGCGACCACTACGGCGCGGCGGGCATCTACGCGATGCGCTGCGCCGACCGGGGGCTCGTCGGCATGTCGATGAGCAACACCTGTCCGCTCGTCGCTCCGGCGGGCGGCGCGAAGGCGACCATCGGCAACAATCCCTTCAGTTACGCGGCTCCGGGCGGCAAGTACCGCGCGATACTCTTCGACATCTGCATGAGCGTCGTCGCGAGCGGCAAACTGATCATCGCCGCCGCCGAGGGCAGGAAGATCCCGAAGGACTGGATCCTCGACGCCGAGGGCAATCCGACCGACGATCCCAACGAGATCTGGCACGATGCGATCATGCTCCCCTTCGCCGCGCACAAGGGCTACGGCTTCGCGGTGATGGTTGAACTCTTGAGCGCGGTGCTCGCCGGATCGGGAATAACCGAGGACGTCAAATCCTGGAACCTGGTCCCCGGGCGCGACGCCGACACCGGTCACTGCTTCATCGTGATCGATCCCGAGTTCTTCGGCGGCTTGGACGAATTCAAAAAGCGCACCGATCTCCTGATCGACCGCCTCGTCGCCACCCCGCCCGCCGCGGGGGTGGACCGCGTGCGCTACCCCGGCGAGATCGAGTTCGGGCGCGAAGCCGACGCCGAAAAGAACGGTGTGCCGCTGCCCGACTCCTCGGTCGGCGAACTGCGCCGCGCCGCGGAGATGACGGGCGTGAAACTGGATTTTTGAGCGCCGCAAGGATATATTGCGGCATCGAGTACTTAACAAGGGACTACTGTTAAAATGATCGACAACAATCTCGACCGTTTCCGGTCGAAGATAAAGGCGGGCGGCGTCTGCCTCGGCGCGGTGATAACCCTTTCGGACCTGACGGTGAGCGAACTCGCGGGAGATTTGGGTTTCGACTTTCTGTGGATCGACGCCGAACACGGCCCGCATACCCTCGACGGCGTCATGAAGCACATCATCGCGGCGCGCGGCACCGGCGCGGCTCCGTTCGTCCGCGTGCGCTGCAACGACGCGTGGCTGATGAAGCCCGTGCTCGACCTCGCTCCCGCCGGGGTGATCGTACCGATGGTCAACTCCGCCGAAGAGGCGGAAGCCGCCGTCGCCGCCTGCCGCTATCCGTTGAAGGGCATCCGCGGCTGCGGCGTGCGCCGTGCGGTGCGCTACGGAAAGCACGACTTCTTCGAGTATGTCAAGGACTCCGAGACCAACCCGCTCGTGATCGTTCAGATCGAGCACATCGACGCCGTGAAGAATCTCGACAAGATCCTCAAGGTGCCCGGCATCGGCAGCATCTGCGTCGGCCCCTGCGACCTTTCGGGCAGCATGGGCATCTTGAACAGGATGGACGATCCGGAGCTCAACAAGGTCATCGACGAAGTCTGCCGCAAGACCAAGAAGGCCGGGCTCATGCTCGGCACGGCGGCGGGGGATTTCCCGCGCTGGAAGGCGCGCGGCGTCGACTGGTTCGCCGGCACGAGCGACTGGGGCGCGATGGCGGCGGGCATCAGAAGCTTCAAGAAGGAATGCGACGAAAGTTTTGCGTAAGCCCATTTCAAGAATGTTGAAACAGGTATATTGAAATGAGGGCCGTGTTGTGAAGATGCGCGGAGGAAAGGTCAAGGTCTTTTGCATGTCGGTGTGCGTGGCGGCGTCTGCCGTCGCGGCTGCCGACGTCTGCAGGGTGACGATGCACCCGGCGGAACATTGGTGGGGCGTCTGCAACAGCTTCGGCACGAACATGCCGTTCACCGCAGAGACACGCGATTTCAGGGCCGATCTCTTTGCGTGGAACTACGGCGGACAGCCCGCGTCGCTTCTTCTCTCCGACCAGGGTCGCGTCGTCTGGTGCCCGGAGCAGACGCGCATCGCCATCGACGGCGGCGTGATTGCGATGGAGTCGGATGGCGCTGACGTGACGGTGGAGCAGGGCGGCAAGAATCTGCGCGAAGCGTACGCATACGCGTCGGCGCGGCACTTCCCGCCGTCCGGCAAGATGCCCGATCCGCTTTTCTTCTCCGCGCCGCAGTACAACACGTGGATGGAGCTTACGTACAACCAGAACGAGAAGGGCATCCTTGACTATGCGCAGTCGATGCTCGACAACGGCCTGCCGCCGGGCGTCCTCATGATCGACGACACGTGGCAGTATGCGTACGGCGTGTGGGAGTTCGACCCGCGCAAGTTCAGCGACCCGAAGGGCATGT
>CACZPY010000107.1 GCA_902783135.1 uncultured bacterium | reverse complement strand
ATCGCCGCCATGTTCTTCGAACGACGAAAACTCCAACTTGTCCACATCGAATATGCACAACTCGGGGTGCAGTTCCATCACCAGATCCGCACCTCCGGGCGCGGGACGCACCTGAAGCGAACAGCCGATGCGGCGGGCGATATCCTGCGCCACCCCCAGCGCCAAGACCTCCACGGGGATATGATCCGAAGAAAAGCCATCCTCCATCGCCTCCGCCAGACGGTCGGCGACGTTTTCATCCAGCCGGTTGCAGACGGGACACGACACCTCGAACTCCGCCCGCCTGCCGTCGCCGCGGCAGACGAACTTCACGACCGAACCGGACGCCGACAACCTGCCGACGGCGCGGATCATGATGCTGAGCAGCTGATACAACAGCTCCCGGTCGAGTTTGAAGCGGCTCGGCGGCCGCCCGGAAAAACCGCTTTCGAACGAAATATTGCGCGCCAGCAGGTGGGTTTTGCTCCGGTTGACCAGTTCCCGCATGAACACCGCCGCGTCGAAGGCGCCCTCCCGGGGCTGACGGTTCCAGCGCGCCAGGCCGAGGCGGCTGAAGTCGATCAGCCGTTCGATCTCGCGAGAGAGCGCCATGGTCCGGTGAAACGCCCGGTTGCCCAATTCGTAGCGCTCGGCTTCGTCGGGGCAGTTTTTGCTGGCGAGCAGCAACCCCTTGATGACGCCAATGCTGCGGCGCGTTTCCGGCAGCAGCCGCGCCATGAGCTCGATCTGCATACGATCATATTTTTCCATGTCGCGGCGAAGTTCGGCTTCGCGGGCGAGACCGTTTTCGAGGCGGGCATTAAGACTGCGCAAACGGTCGCGCAGCAGATTCAGTTCGGAAAACAATGTCTGCATCCGGCGGCTGGCCAACACGCCGGTCGGCAGCGGCGGCGGAGTATCGCCCCGGGAAAGCTGTTCCAAAAACTCCTCCGCCCGGCGCAGCGGATGCAGCATCTGAAAGCGCCAGTACCATAAAACCGCCGCCCCCGGGATCAGCGCCATCAGCAAAGTCAGCATTGCCACCGCGAAGATCACCGCGTCGTGGGTCAACTCGAAAGGCAGGTCGCCGGAAAACATCCGCCGAAGTTCGGGGATCGCCGTTCTCAAAAGCCCGAAAAGGAGCATGGCGATCCCGGAACCGGCGCACACCAAAACCAAAAACAGCAGAAAGATTATGCGATAACGTGAGTTTTTCATCTCCGCCCAAGCCCCTCCCCCCGGCGGCTGTTACTTACGCGGACGCACGCAAATGCAAGCCGGAGTCATTTGACGGGAACCGCCTTGGCGGGGGTTTCCGCTTTGGCGGCACTCGGTGCCGCGTTGGATGCGACCGGCTTGGAGGCGGCCGGCGCCGGGGCGGCGGTCGAAGCTTTGATCGCGGCACTCTTTTCCACTCCGCATGCGGCCAGCGCTTTGGCGGCGGGACGACGGCAGCAGATGCGCGACACCCGTTTGACGCTCCAATCCGTCACCTTGCGCACTTTGCCGCCGCAGCAGAAAAGCAATGCCAGCGGCACTGCGGTCAGGACGACCAACAGAATCAACCCATCGATCAAGGCGCTTCCGCGCACACCTTTGCCGCCGCTCATCTTCGCCTCCTTTGAAAATTCTTTTCGGTTTCCTAAAGATTGGTCCCGCCCTTGCGGAGTTTTATTTC
Source organism: uncultured bacterium (assembly GCA_902783135.1). Classification (GTDB taxonomy): domain Bacteria; phylum Verrucomicrobiota; class Lentisphaeria; order Victivallales; family Victivallaceae; genus UBA1784. The sequence goes on along the minus strand of CACZPY010000107.1, from coordinate 2,791 downwards.
GTTGCGTTCGTCGAGCACGATCACCCGCGGGCTCCAATGTTTCGCCGTTTCCGCGTCGACGATCGAAAACGCCATGATCGTCACGATATCCCCCGGCGAACCCAATTTCGCCGCCGGTCCGTTCAGGCAGAAACGGCGTTTGCCCGGCTCGCCCGGGATGGCATAGGTCTCCAGACGCGCGCCGTTGGCGCGGTTGCTGACCAATATCTTTTCGTACGGCAGGATCTCCGCCTCGGCCAGCAACTCCGGATCGATCTCCAGACTGCCCTCGTAATCGATCTTGCAATCCGTCAGACGCGCGGTATGGATCTTACCGCTCAACATCAATTTTTTCATTTTTACGTCAAAAAAGTGATTTTTCAACCTTGCAGACAAAGGATTCCGGGTGCCGGACACGGTGATCCCGAACGGAACCCATTCTTCCATAATATAACGTCGCCGCCGTCGTTTTTCAAAGCGGCGGCAGGCAAAACACATAAATTCCCGACGGAGTGCTTTAAATTACCGGATTCGGGATGTAAATTATATTTCCGGGAAGTTGAAACTTTCGTCCGCCCCTGCCCCACACGGCGCGGGAAACGGATGATCCATATGCCGGACAACAGCTTAACTCACGAGGAGATGCAGCCATATCATGAAGAAAATCGAATGCCATCTGGAATGCGTTCACTGTCATCGCACCTATGATATCGGCGAGGTGCGCTATAAATGCGATTGCGGTCATACGTTGGACCTGCGGCACGACCTCGCCGGACTCGACGGTGCCGAGTTGAAGGCGCGCTGGGAAAAACGCTGGGGCGCGCGGCACGGCTTGGACCGTTCCGGCGTATGGCGCTACCGCGAACTCATCTTCGACGCCCCGGAATCGTGCTTCGTGACCCGGCAGGAGGGCAACACCCGGCTCTACGAAGCCGGTAAAGCGGGCGAATACGCCGGATTGAAGCACTTTCTGCTCAAGCACGAAGGCGAAAACCCCACCGGCAGCTTCAAGGACCGCGGGATGACCTGCGGCGCCACCGCCGCCAAGTTCTACGGCGCCAAGATCGTCGCCTGCGCCAGCACCGGCAACACCAGCGCGTCGATGGCGAGTTACGCGGTGGCAGGCGGCATGAAGTCGGTGATCTTCATTCCCGAAGGCAAGATCGCATACGGAAAACTCGCCCAGGCGCTCGCCTTCGGCGGCAAGACGCTGCAGATCCGCGGCAACTTTGACGACGCGATGAAACTCGTGCAGGAAGTTTGCGCCGAGTTGAACATTTATCTATTGAATTCCATCAACCCCTTCCGGATCGAGGGACAGAAGGCGATCGGCTTCGAGGTTCTCCAGCAACTCGACTGGCAAGTCCCCGACTGGTTCGTCATTCCGGGCGGCAATCTCGGCAACAACAGCGCGCTCTCCAAGGGCTTGGAAGAACTTTACACGCTCGGCATCATCGACAAGATACCCCGGATCGCGGTGATCCAGGCCGCCGGCTCGGCTCCGTTGGCGAAGATGTGGAAGGAACACACGCCGTTCGCTCCGGTGCTGAATCCGGAGACCATCGCCACCGCGATCAAGATTGGAAATCCCGTGTCCTACGAAAAGTCGCTGCGCGGGCTCAAGTGGTCGAACGGCGTGGTCGAAAGCGTCACCGAACAGGAGATCATGGATGCCAAGGCGATGGTCGACGCGGCGGGCATCGGAGCGGAACCGGCGAGTTGCTGTTCCGTCGCCGGAGCCAAAAAGCTGGTCGAAAACGGCGTCATCGATCCCGAAGCCACCGTGGTCGGCATTCTGACCGGCAACATCCTCAAGGATCCCGACGCGGTGATCGGCTATCATCAGGATACGCTGATGGAGCACTACGGCATCCGCGGCACATTTGCCAACAAACCGGTCGTGATCGACCCCACCTTGGAGGCGGTGCGCAAGGCTCTGGAAAAGTAACATCCGCAACGGTTCGGACACCAAATATGGGGAATATTTCGCGATGACCATGAGAAAACAATTGTACTCCGCTTCCGAAATGGAAAGCGCCATCGCCCGGATGGCCGCCGCGATCGCCGCCGCCTTCCCGCAAGCCGGTAAGGAGTGCGCGCTGGTCGGTATCCATCAGCTCGGCGTGCCGCTGGCGGAACGGCTGCGCGACGCCGTCAGCCGGATCACCGGACAGGCCCCGGAATTCGGTAAACTGGATATTTCCATGTACCGCGACGACATCGGCAACCGCAACCCGCTGCCGCTGATCCGGGAAACCGAAATCGACTTCGACGTCAACGACCGGAGCATCATCCTCGTCGATGACGTGCTTTCTTCCGGACGGACGATCCGCGCCGCGCTCGACGCACTCACCGATTACGGACGTCCGCGGATGATCCGGCTGGCGGTACTGGTGGACCGGGGCGAACCGGAATACCCGATCCGGGCGGATTTCGTGGGGTTCCAGTCGTCGCTGCCCGCCGACCGCAAAGTGGCGGTGAGCTTCGGCGGCGAACTCGACGCCGGGATATACGAAGTGGATTGGAAAAAGTGAACGGCTCATAAATCCGAGGTGAACATTATGCAATGGACCAAAAAAGATCTGCTCTGCCTCTATGATTTGAGCGCGGCGGAGATCGAATTCATCCTCGACACCGCGGCTGAATTCAAGAAAGTTTCCGAGCGCCGGGTCAAAAAGGTGCCGGCGCTGCGCGGCAAAACGGTGGTGAACCTCTTCGTCGAACCCAGTACCCGGACCCGGGTGTCGTTCGAACTCGCCGAACAGCGGTTGAGCGCCGATATCGTCAACATGCAGGCCCAGTCCAGCAGTCT
>CACZPY010000106.1 GCA_902783135.1 uncultured bacterium | reverse complement strand
CTGGCGCAGATCAGGATCGCGGGGAAGAAACTCAAGACCGCCGTCCACTGCCTGCCCAAGGAACTCGACGAAGAAGTGGCACGGCTCCACTTGGCGAAACTCGGCGCGAAACTTTCGAAACTCACCGAGGAGCAGGCGGAGTACATCGGCGTCCCCGTGCACGGACCGTTCAAGTCCGACGCCTACCGCTACTGATCCCGGGGGATATTTGCGATGAAAGTCGCCGGATTGGGCAGTCCCATCATCGACCTCATGTTTCAGGTCGACGACGCGCAGTTGTCCGCGAACGTCGCCGGAGAAAAGGGCGGCATGAACAAGATCGACGACGCGGAACGCCGTCGGCTGCTGGCGGCGATGGCGAAGGCGGGCGTGATTCCGGCGTACGCGATCGGCGGCTCCGCCTTCAACACGATCGCCGCCCTCGCCAACCTGGGGATGCCGACCCGCTTCATCGGCAAGATCGGCACCGACCGGGACGGGGAATGGTTCCGCTGCCGCTACATGGAGATCGGCGGCGACGTATCCGCGCTCAAAACCACCGCCGAATCGCCCACCGCCAACTGTTTCTGCTTCGTGACCCGGGATTCGCAGCGCACCATGCGCTCCCACCTCGGAGCGTCGCTGCTGCTGCGCCCGGATGAACTCGACGAAAACGACCTCGAAGGTATTGCCCATGTCCACATCGAGGGGTTCCAGTTTTTCATGGACGGCATAGTCCGGCGGATCGCGGAACTCGCAAAGTCATGCGGCGCCACGGTCAGTCTGGATCTGGCTTCGTTCGAAGTGGTGCGGCGCTTCCGCAACGAAATCGAAACGCTGCTGCCGTTTCTCGACATCATCTTCGCCAACGAGGACGAGGCGCGGGAATTTCTGGCGCTGCCGGCAGGGACGGCGTTCGATCCGCGACAGGCGGCGGAAACGATCGCCCGGCACACCGCGACCGCCGTGGTCAAGGGCGGTGCCGGCGGCGCGTGGATACGCCGCAACGGCCGAAGCGTCCATGTGGACGCGCTGCCGACGCCGGCGGTGGACACCACCGGCGCCGGGGACTTCTGGCAGGCGGGCTTCCTCTACGGGATACTGCGCGGATGCTCCGCCGAAACATCCGGAAATATGGGTGCGCTTTTGGCGTCGAAGGTGGTCGCGGTGCTCGGCGCCGAACTGCCGGAACACGCATGGGGGGAACTGCGCCGCGCGGTGTGCCGCATGGAGCGCGGCTGATCCGCGGTCCGCAGTATTATTTGCGGTAAATCACTTGAATTTGGGCTTTTTCCCGATATATTACAGGCAGGGGATCTGCGGAAGACAAGCGGCAGCGGGAGCCGGATATCGTATGCCCCGTTCCGCGCCGGTTCCGCCTAACGGTAATTTTTCGGAAGGATGAAAATGGTCAGACATCATTTCGTATGGGCGATCGTTCTGATGGTCGGATGTTTCGCCGGAACACTTCACGCGGACATCATGATTCGTGATGCCAAGGCGAACATCATCTATCAGTACTCCAACGGTGTCATGTTCAAGGGACGCGCAAGAGAAAACAAAAAAATCTTCAAATACGATCCGGGCAGAGGAGAGATCTGGAGCCTCAAGGGCAAGCGCTTGGCTTTTTGGAAGAGTTCGGAAAACGCCCTTTATCCGGGCAACGGCGGGCGGCCGATGTATATTTTCGCCGACAAGGGCGGTCACCCCGGCTCCAAGGGGGCGAAGGCCGTCATCTTCATCGACGGACGCAAAATATATCACGGCCACGGTCCCGGCTGCGAATTGATACTGTACCCGGATTCGCCGCTGCCGACTCCAGTGGCGCTGTATCTGGCGCACACGATCACCGGCGGCAAACCTCCCGTCAAATCCTCTACGGGCAAAACCAATATCGATTTCAAGACCGTTCCTTACGGATATTATCTCGGAGCCAAGGGCGAAGGCAAGATCCTGCTGTCGCTGCGCGGGGACCGGATATTCTTCAACGACAAGGCGATCGGCATGCCCGCCTACACGTTCAAGGGGCTGAAAATCTATCGCGGACCGGACACCAAGGCCGCCCCCGCTTTCATCATGGCGGACAACGGCAGCATCTACCGGGGCAGCAAGAAAACACCGGAAAATCTGGTGATGTCGCTTGACTGGTTCAACTGCTACGCCCCGGGCAAGTCCGGCAAGGAGGCGATCGGCACTCTGCAATACATCGGCGACAACATTCTGACCGAAGGCTATACCGAGCCGGCGCAAAAGCCGGATTTCACCGGCAAGCGGGTGCTGCTCTCCTCGACGCTGCCCAACAACCGGGTGCCGTTGACCATGCGGATCTTTCTCGTCTACCTGACCCAGCTCGATCCGGAGTTCAAGGCTTACTGCGCGGAACAGAAGTAGTCGGCATAACGGCATGAAAAATCCCCGGAGAGCGTTGCTCCTCCGGGGATTTTTTTAACGCAAAACCGATCACTTGGTCAGTTCGATCGCCATGAACAGAAGACGCCCGGCGGAAAAGTTGCCCGTGTAAGTCAGCAGGCAGTCCTTGTCATCCGTGGAGTCGCCGCGGTAGATCTTGTTGTTGTCGATGGTGAACAACACCTTCGGCTGGATCTCGTTGATGCCGTCGCCGGTGAGTTTGAACGCGGTGACGGTGTCGGTTTTGGTCGCCTTGTCATACGCCGTCTTGACATCCCGGACGACCACAAAACCCTCGTAGACCTTCGCCGCCAGCGCTTCGCCCTTGGAGGTCTTGGTTTCGAAGATCGTGGCGATGCAGTCCGGCTTGGCGGAGGAAAATCCCTTGTAGATCTTGCCGCCCATCAGCCGGTATATGCTGTTCTGCGGCGTCGCCTTGGCTTCCTTGCTGACCATATTGCCGGGGTGGTGGTAGATCTGATTTTTTCTCGCCGCGTCGGAATAGAAACGTCCGCCCATGTAAGTGCAGACCAGATCCTTGGCGTCCTTGGAGTTGCCGCGGTAGATGCTTTCCGCCGCGAACCCGACTGACGCCAGACCGACGACCATCGCCAGAGCCAACAACTTCTTCATGATTCATCTTCTCCTTGTGATAGTTTTAGGGGGGGATAATATAGCACGACGACCTCCGGTTTTCAATCGCCGTGATGGACCGCCGCTATCGGCGCCGAACAGGTGTATCGGATGGATGAGATCGTATTTTTTGATCCGGTTCGATCCGGCATGGATCAAACCGGGAAAAAAGCGCCCCTGCCCTGACATCGGGGACTGATCATCAAGGTCGCCCCATGCGTTCCGCCAGAAACGCTTCCACCGTGCCGCGGCGCCGCGCCAGTTCCGCGCGGGCATCCGGTTCCTCCCCCGCGAGAGCGCGGAGCATGATCTCGCCCTCGATACGGCACAACTCGTCGTGAGCGGGATAAACTTCGCGCAGCAGGAAGTAGGCGAAACGGGTCAGCCGGAACGATCCGACTGCGAGCGGAAAGTTCCCGGTCGGGCAGTGTATCGCCACGCTGCGGTCGTCACGGATCGCCGCCGCGATGGACTCGAACGACAGTTCTTCGGCGAATACGATGGTATAATACCACCCCGTGAGCGACGTGTCGCAG
>CACZPY010000105.1 GCA_902783135.1 uncultured bacterium | reverse complement strand
CACGCTGCTGCAGCTCGTGAACGACGTGCTCGACCTCGCCAAATTGGACGCGGGCAAGATGGCGCTCCTGCCGGAGCCGGTACTGCTGTCACGCCTGGTCGAGGATGTGTTCGCCTCCTTCCGGCTGGCCGCCCGCGACAAGGGGATCGAACTAGTCAACCGGACGGCGGACGTGCCGGCGGTGATGCTGGACGAGCATCGTTTCCGTCAGATACTCTTCAATCTGGTCGGGAATGCGGTCAAGTTCACCGAGCAGGGGAACGTGACCGTCGCCGCCTCCTATACCGGAAAGAACCTCGCCGTCGCCGTCTCCGATACGGGATGCGGCATCGCCGCGGACATGCTGAAACGGATCCTCGAGCCGTTCGTTCAGGTCCAGGATCCGGAGCATTCCGCCGACCGGGCTTTGGGGACCGGGCTGGGGCTTTCCATCTGCAAAAGTCTGGTCGAGGTGATGGGCGGCACGCTCTCCGTCGACAGCGTTCTCGGCAAGGGGTCGACGTTCAGCATCGATCTTCCGAACATCGCCGCCGCCGCCGAAGAAACGACGGAAGCGGCTGCCGCGCCGAAACCCGCCGCCGCGCCCCGAAAACTGCCGGAACACGTGCTGATCGTCGACGACTCTCCGGTGAACCGCGCGGTGCTGACCGCCTTTCTGAAGCGGGCGGGGATCGTTGCGGTCGATCATGCGACCGACGGCGCGGAAGCGCTCGCGTCACTGGATTCCGCCATGAACGCGGGGCATCCGCACGATTTCATCCTTTCGGACCTCTGGATGCCCAACATGAACGGTCTCGAGTTTGTCGAAAAACTGCGCACCGATCCCCGCTTCGACCGCCTGCCCTGCTTCGCCCTGACTGCCGATACGGAATTCAAGCGCGACAACCGGCACAAACTGTTCACGGGCATACTTCTCAAGCCGCTGACCTACGACAAACTCGTGGCGACCTTTGCCGCGCTGGATAACATGTGAACACTGAAGTATCATTTTATCGCAATTCATGAAAGAACAAGGTTTCAAATTCTCCGGTATCAGGACTCTGATATTCCTTTATTGTCTCATCGCGCTGTCCTCCGCCGCGATCATCTACACTGCCGTCAGGGTCAACTCGATAACCTATAATCAGAGTCTCAACTACAACAACCATCTGCGTTATCATATCGCCAATTCCTGCTTCCGGCAGGGCACGGATCTGCTGACCGACGCCGTCCGACGCTACGTGGTGACCATGAAGCCGGAATTCATGGAGCAGTATTTCACCGAGGTCAACGAGGGACGGCACCGCGACCGGGCGCTGGAGATGGTCCGGTCTCTGCGGATCGACCAATCGCTCAAGAATACCCTCATCAACGCGATGAAGGCATCCAAGAAACTGATGCACGCCGAGTATTATGCGATGCATCTGGTCGCACCGCCGCAAAACCGGGAAATGCTTCACCGGGAGATCGGGAGTTGCCCGCTGACGGATGACGAACAGGATATGTCCGCCGAACAGCGCCACCATCTGGCGGAGGAACTGCTGTGGGACGACACGTATGTCAAAGCCAAGATCAAGATATATTCGTATCTATCCACCGGGCTCGAACAGGCAAGTTCCCAGGCGACGGCACGGCATCTGCGGTTGAGAAATCAGCTCTTTCACACGCTGATCCTGAGCGCCGTCAGCTGGACCGCCTTCGTGCTGGGCGTCTGCGGGATCTTCATCTACCGCCGCCGCCAGCGCGAGCAGATGATAGAGGCGCGGGCGGAGGAAAACGCGCGGATGAACGCCCGGTTGCAGGAAGAGCACGACAAACTGCTCAAGGCGGAAAAAGCGCGAAGTTATTTCTTCTCGAGCGTCAGCCATGATATCCGCACCCCCCTCAATTCCATCATCGGTTTTTCCGAGATGCTGCAGCTCGGCATCGACGACCCGGCGGAAAAGGAAAAGGCGCTGGAAGCCATCATCACCAGCGGTCATACTTTGCTGGAACTCATCAACGACGTGCTGGATCTCTCCAAACTCGAATCGGGCAAGATGGAATTGCGCCCGGTCCCGACGGACATTGCGACTTTGGTCGACAAAGTCACCGCGTCCTTCGATGCGGCGATAAGCGGCAGTCCCGTCAAACTCGCCACGGAGATCGGGAAAATGCCGTTCCTGAAACTGGACCCGCAGCGGATCCGTCAGATCCTCTTCAACCTCATCGGCAATGCCGTGAAATTCACCGAGCAGGGCTCCATAACGGTCCGCGCCGCATACGGCGACAACGGGACCTTCACCCTCGCCGTGGCGGATACGGGGTGCGGAATATCCGAGGATAATATCGGAAAGCTGATGTCGCCATACGTCCAGTTGCGGGCGCAGGACAACAACTCGGGCACCGGGCTGGGCCTTGCCATCTGCAAACAACTGTCGACCCAGATGAAGGGAACGCTCGAAATCGAATCGGCCGTAGGCAAGGGGTCCACCTTCACGCTCCGCATACCGAACGTGCAAGCCGTCTCGGCGAAGGAATCCGAGGAATATTCGAGTACGCAAAACGAGTTCGCGGCGATGACGCAGCTGGATGAGACCCTCAAGGAGAAATGCATCCTTGCCGTCGACGACCAGAGACTCAATCTGAAGATCCTGCAGACGATGTTGTCCCGTCTCGGCATCCATAAGGTGCTTACCGCCGAAAGCGGAAAGGCCGCGCTGGAAATACTGCACCATTCCGGAAAGGTGGATATGGTGCTGACCGATATGACCATGCCGGTCATGGACGGCGCGGGGCTGCTGAGCGAGATCCGCAGATCGCCGCGATCAGCCGCGATCCCCGTCTATGTCATCACCGCGGATGTGGAATTGCAGGGCGAATACAAGCAGTTGGGCTTCGACGGTCTTCTCATCAAGCCGATAACGCTCGGGAAACTCAAGGAACTTCTCGTGAAATACGCTCCGCACCGGCTGCCGGATACGACCGGCGGCGACAGTGCGGAAAAAGCGTGAGAAAACTTATCGCGCGGAGTTGTCCCCCCCGGGACGAACGCGTCAGATCTCTTTTTCCAGTTCTTTCAGTTTGTTCACCAGCGAACGGGCGATATCCGCATCCGACATCTTGGCGGCGTTTCTGAGTTCGATCGCCACATTGGCGACGTCGGTGTCTCCGGTCGCCAGCGCATTGCCCTTGACCGCGTGCGCCAGCGGATCCAGCGTCGACCAGTTTTCCGCCGCCAGCGCGGTTTCGAGTTCGGGCAGCTTCTCCCGGATCGACTTGACATACTCCTCGTATATTTCCTTGACCACGTCCTCGTCGCCGAACTGCTCCATCAAATAATCTTTGCAGCACTGTTTCATTTGCACTCACCTGTCAATGTTTGGCATTGTCATCCGCAATTATGCGGTAGATCGTTTCATTCAGAGTTCCATAGCGGTTGCGTTCTATACTGTTGCATATCTGGCGCACCATCAGTCTTCCGCGCCCACGGCCGCTGAAATCCCGGTTTTTGAGCTCGAATTCCAGTTCCGTATTGCCTGCCGCCACCAACAGACTGGGCGCCGGAGTTCCCCAGTCCCAGATCGTCAGTTCCACATGATCCTTGTTCTTTTTCAGCCTGAAGCACGCATGCTCCCCCGAGCGGTCGCGAATATCGTAACCGTGATCGTACAGATTCATCAACTTTTCCTCGAAGACCAATTCCACATTCGTGATGATCTCCGGATCCCATCCCTGCTCGGAACACCAGTGCTCGATCTCCTGCGCCACCTTGTCGATAACCGCCGCATCCATCGGGAGCGATCTCGCCAGCAGGTCCGATCTCTTGCGGCGTCCGCCGAAGATAAGTTCGGTCACGTCATCCGCGAAGAACGAGTAACCGTAAGCTTCGCAGGCGATCTGGAACTTATAGGGGAAGGTGATGATGCTGTTTTTGATGCGCTCCTCGCACAACAATTCGGTCTGCAGTTCGGCGAAAAGCGCATCCGGGATCTGTTCGTGCCCGTCCTTATCCCGGTACAGATCGAATACGCCGTCGGTAAACGCCACACACAAAGACGATTCGGTCAGGGAGGTCCTGACCACGTCGTTTTCCGTATATACGGTATCCGATTCCAGTCCGATGGGCAGCCCGCCCCGCTTTTCCGGGTTGACGTCGCCCGAACCGGGGTTCAGGGGATCGATGACACGCAGGTCCGGCGCGCCGCAGCTGATCCAATCGACGAACCCCTCCAATGGGCGGTGCATGCAGATCAGTGCGGTCATGTAAGAGAAGGAGCCCATATTTTCCGTGAAAAAACGGTGTATCTGATTGGCGATGGTCGCCGGAGTGGCGCTGCCGAAGTTGTCGACGGTCGGCAGCTGTTTGAGGAAGCTTTGCACCGCCATCATCGACAGCGACGCACTGGCGCCGTGCCCCTGAATATCGCCCAACACATACAGACTGCCGCCGTCCGGCAGCGGCATCACTTCCAGAAGGTCGCCGGAAACGATGTCTTTCGGCTCCCACCAGCAGGTGTAAAAATCGCTCTCGGTGACCTTGATGCGCGGCGGCAGCATCTTGCGCTGCAGATGGGCGCCGAGGGTCAGCGCCTCCATGACTTCCTTGTCCTTCGCCCGGATGAACTCTTCGACCCGCCGGGAATCGACGATGCTCTGCACGCGCTTGAGCAGCATATCCGGCTTGATGGCCTTGGGCAGATAGAAACTGTAACTGTCCTCCATGATCCGTTTGAGGAAACCGCT
>CACZPY010000104.1 GCA_902783135.1 uncultured bacterium | reverse complement strand
TGGTGGATGCTGACGAAGATATCAGATTTAGAACCGTCGGCGATCCCGACCCGGCGGCGCAGCGGCACGGTATCGTCGCCGTCGCGGGTCATCAGCACCTCGAAGTCGCGTTTTTCGAGTTCGTCCCTGAGTTTCCGCGCGACGGCGAGGTTGACGTTCTTCTCGGGAACGACGGTGCCGGGGGCTCCGGGTTCGCTGCCGCCGTGTCCGGGGTCGATCATGACCTTCCGCGCCGTCCGGGGCGGCCGCAGCAGCCACGGTGACACGACCCGGTCGAGCAGGCGTTTTTCGATCAGATATTTGCCGTCGTCATACCGGACGGGGTAGGGAAGAAGCATATTCACTTTGCCGTCGACCCGGACGGCGGCGGAACCGGGTTTGAAGACCAGTATCCCCGAGGCATTGGAGAACTCGAGTTTTTGCTCCGTCGCTGCGATCCGGTAATCGCCGGGCCGGGCGCCCGGTTCGAGCCGGTAGTGGGCGCATCCGGCGGCGGAAAGCAGCACCGCCGCGGCTGCCGCAAGCTTCCGGAATGTCGCCGCCGGGAATCTCATGAACGCATCCTCGCATGTTGGTCGATGTCTTGCATAACATAGCACCGCGCCGGAAGATTTGCCAAGTCCGCGCGCACTTTACAGCCGCAAATTTTCCCACGCGGCGTCGAGTTTGTTCAAGGCGCCGCGGACGGCGGTGCGCACCTCGGGCGCGAAGCAGTTGACCGCCGCTTCTTCGTAGAGCTGCCAGAAGGCGTAGAGTTCCGGCTTGTCCGCGAGGCCGGGAGTTTCGCGCACGATCGCCGCGATCCGCTCCGGGTAGTTTCCGAGAAGTTCGGCTTTCTCCGCGTCGCGGGCGGGCTGATCCGCCATGCGCTGGGCGCGCAGTTCCAGCGCCCGCAGGTAGCGGCGCAAGTCGCCGTTCCACACGGCGGGGCGGCGCAGAAAGCCGGGGGCAAAGAGTTCGTCGAGGTGGTTTTCGACCGCTTCGGCATCGGCGCCGGGGCGGCGGCGGAGCTTGCGGACGAGTTCGGCGACCGCTTCGTACCGGGGGAAGATTTCCTGCAATATCCTGGTGTATGCGTCGAAGACCGTGCCGAGTTCCTGCCGGGCGTGTTCCAGCGCCCGGAGCCACGCCGCGCGGTCGCGGATATCCTCCGCCGTAACGCCGAAGGCGTCGGCGAGGGCGGCATCGACGAGGTCTTCGCTCCAAGTGTTGGAATAATCGCCGTTGAACCACGAGAGGATCATGTTGCGCTCCGGCTTGAAGGCGCGGCGGAAGTATTTGATCTGCTGGGGAGAGGCGTATTTGAAGAGGGCGAGTACACCTTTGCGGTGCGAGGCGTCGGCGTCATCTTGGCGCAGGAACAGTTTTACCGCCACCGCGTCGGGGTCGGCGGCGAGGGCGGGATAGGCGGATCTGTCCTTCGCGCCGGGGCGGGGCACCGAACGCGGCAGCACGAGGTCTGCGGGGAATTCGCGCAGTCCGCGCCGCGAGAACTCCCGCACTCCGGGCAGACGCGGACTCAGCGCCGCGCCGTCGTTCCCGACGCGTTTCGGCAGTTCCCGGATCACGCGGAGCACCGCGCCGTCGTCGCCGGTGACGGCGATCTTGAGCCGGAGGTACTCGGGGGTGTCCGCATCCTCGAAGGCGCCGGGGGAAACGCACAGCGCGCACTCGTCGGCGAGGTAGTCGCTTAGCCGTTTCGCCAGCGGCAGTTCCGCGTAGTCCGGATCGGCGCGCAGCGCCGCGGCGAATTCGCCCGCCGTCTCTGCGACGGAGAAGCGGCGGCGCAGGTCCTTCGGCAGTTTGCGCAGCAGCCGCTCCGCCGCTTCTTCGAACCAGCCGGGCACCGGATAGTCGGTGAGAAACGGCGGCAGATTGTTGAGCTCGCTTTCCGGGGCGCGGAGCGTGGCGCCGTCGTCCGCTTCGCCGGGCTCGAAGCGGTAAGCGATCGGATAATCCCTTCCTCCGAAGCGGAAGGCGTCCGGGAAGCGTTCGGGATAAACGGGAACGAATTGCTCTTGTTCCATGACTTCGCGCGGCGGCGGCAGTCCGCATCCCGCCGGGACCTGCCAGCGGCGCAGCGCGGCGGTACTGTTGACGTGGGCGGGGAGCCGTTCGATCAGATATTTCGCCGTCGCTTCGGGGTCGAACACCGACTCCGGACGGCGGAGTTTCGTTTCCAGCGTCAACAATTCGTAGCGGGTCTCGTACAGGTCGTTGACCCACTTGACGGGCGTGTCGGCGGCCCCGGTCGTCAGTCCGTCGCGGACGAAGATGTCCCGCGCCCGTTCCGCGTCGCACCGGCCGTAATCGACCGGGCGCCCGGCGTGGATCAGCAAGCCGCCGAAGACCAGTTTTTCCTTGGCGCGGACGAAGCCGGAGCCGGGGTCGAAGTACGGTTCGCCGTACACGCGGGAACAGAGATGTCCGGCGGCGCGCTCCATGAGGACGGGGGTGATCGCGGCTACCTGCCGCGCGAAGACCCGGCTCGTTTCGACCAGCGCCAGCGCGACGATCCACTCCGGGGGAGTTTTGCGTTTGCCCGCCAGCCCGGAGCCGGGGAAGATCAGGAATTTTTTGCCCTCGGTGCCCCGGTAGAGTTTCTGCTCCTTGTCGAAGACCGCGATGTGCCGGGGAATGCCGGATAAAAGCGCGGTGTGGAAGGGATCGTAGGGCGGCAGTTCCCGCCCGGCTTCGAATTCGAGGTCGGCGCGCATCGCTTCGGCGAGTTCGGCGACCAGTTTGCGCCACTCGCGGATACGGTTGAAGTTGAGGAAGTTGGCTTTACAGAAGCGCCGCAGCGTGCCGTTGGAAGCGAACGCCCCCGCCTCGATCATATTCCTCCACAGATTCAGGATCGAAAAGAAGTCCGAACGGTCGTCGTTCCATCTGCGGTGGGCGTCGTCCGCCGCCTGCCGGTGGTCGGCGGGGCGCTCCTTGGGGTCGGCGAGCGACAGATAGGCGACGGTGACGATCATTTCGCGCAGCACCTTGTGCTCGCGCGCTGAGGCGAGCATCTTGCCGAGGTGCGGGTCGAGCGGCAGCCGCGCGAGTTCGCGGCCGAGCGGAGTTATCCTGCCGTCGATCAGCGCGCCCACGTCGGCGAGCGAGCGGCGGCCTTCGCGGATCAGCGCCCCCGATGGCGGCTCCATGAACTCGAAACTTTCGATCGGCGGCAGCCGCAGATCCGCCATCTTGAGGATCACCCCCGCGAGCGAACTGCGTTTGATCTCGGGATCGGTGTAGGGCGCGGCGCGCTGCAGATCCTCCTCGCCGTAGAGGTGGACGCAGATGCCGCTCGCGGTGCGTCCGCAGCGTCCGCGGCGCTGCTGTGCCGCCGCCTGCGAGATCATTTCGATCTGCAACTCCTCGATGCGGGTGCGCGGATTGTAGCGCTTGACCCGCGCCAGACCGGAGTCGATGCAGAAGGTCACGCGCGGGATGGTGAGACTGGTCTCCGCGACGTTGGTGGAAAGGATTATCCGCCGTTTCGCCCCCGGCAGGAATATTTTGTGCTGTTCCGACTGGCTCAGCCGGGCGTAGAGCTGCAGCACCTCGGTATTGCGGAGCCGACGTCCCTCCAACAGTTCCGCGGCGTCGCGGATCTCGCGCTCGCCGGGGAGGAAGACCAGAATGTCGCCGAAGGGATCGAATCCGGTCAGAAATTCCACCGCGCGGGCGATGTGCTCCGGCAGTTCCTCGTCGGGACCGGGAGGCATGAAATGATCTTCGACCGGGAAGGTGCGCCCCTCGACTTCGATCACCGGAGCGTCGCCGAAGAAGTGCGAAAACGCCCCCGTGTTCAGCGTCGCCGACGATATGGCGACTTTGAGATCGGGGCGCCGCGGCAGGAGTTGTTTCAGGTATCCGAGCAGGAAGTCGATGTTCAGCGACCGTTCGTGCGCCTCGTCGATGATCAGCGTGTCGTAGGCGCGCAGACTGCGGTCGCGGGCGGTCTCGGCGAGCAGGATGCCGTCGGTCATGAATTTCAGGAACGTCTCCGGCGCGCTCGAGTCCGAGAAGCGTACCTGACTTGCGACACCGCGGGTGTCTTCGCACTTGAGTTCCTGCGCGACGCGGCGCGCCATCGCCATCGCGGCGATGCGGCGCGGCTGGGTGCAGCCGATGCGTCCGGCGCGGCCGCGCCCCATTTCGAGCGCTATCTTGGGCAGTTGGGTGGTCTTGCCGCTTCCCGTGGAGCCGACGACGATGATGAGCTGGTGGTTTTTCCAGAGTTCAGAAATCTCTCCGGCACGCGCGGAGATCGGCAGTTGCGGCGGATATTCGATGGTGCAGCGCTCCGCCGCGGCGGAACGCCGCTCCCGAAGGTCACCGTCGTTCATTTCCGCTTTTGAGTGGCGGAGCGTCCGGTCCCTTTGGTTTTGGCGGGGACGCCCTTGCGTTTGCGCGGGGCGGGCGCCGCGCTCTTCTGCGGCTTGAACGCCGCCTGCGGATCGTACGCCCAGTCGATCAGGCGGCGGCAGAAGACGTCGCGGTCGCGGGCGCTGCCGAAACCGGTGACGCAGCCGACGATCCGCCGTCCGTTACGCAGCGCGCTGAATGTCAGACAGGAGCCGGCGGCGCGGGTGTACCCGGTCTTGAGCCCGTCGACCCCGGGGTAGTGGGGCGCGATCAGCCGGTTGGTGTTGACGAAGATCGTCTTGCCGTCGCGGATCGCGTACTGCTTGAGCAGACACATCTCCAAGATGAACGGGTATTCCAGCAGCCGTTCGCCGAGCAGCACCATGTCGGCGGCGCTGCTCTTGGAGTTCTGTTCCTTCTGGGAGCCCTTGGGGCGGGCGGGCAGACCGCACGGATTGTAGAAGACCGTCGACTTGAGGTTCAGTTCGGCGGCGCGGGCGTTCATGCGGCGGACGAAGGCGGTGACGCTGCCGTCCACGACCTCGCCGAGTTGGGTGGCGGCGTCGTTGGCGCTTTTGACGACCACGCCGATCAGGAGTTCGCGCAGCGTGAAAACTTCGCCCGGTTCCAGATACAATACTCCGGTGCGCGGCACCGTCATCACGGTCTTGGTGATGGTGATCGGCGTTTCGGGCGCGAGCTGCGGATTGCGTTCCATTTCCTCGGCGACGAGGAGCAGCGTCATCATCTTCACCATCGACGCGACCGGCACGGCGCGGTGTGAATCCTTTTCCCACAGCACTTTGCGCGTATCCATGTCGACGATGATGCCGGTGCCGCTCCAGTTTTTGAGCCCCGGCACCAACCGCTGCGGCAGATCGCCGCGCTTCGCCTGCGAATAGTCCAGCGGCGCGCCGAAGCGCGGGTTGGCGCTCGGCTTGCGGTAGCGGGTGGCGGGCTTGGGCGGCGGGGGCGGCTGATGGGCCTTTTCCCAGGCGCCGGTCAATTGCGGCAAGAGCGGCGCCGCGGCGTTCGCCACCGGAGTCGCCGGCTGCGTTGCCGCGGTGGAGTTCGCCTTGTCGTTTTCCCCGGATGAGGGCGCCGTCGGCTGCGGCGACGTCGGATCCGACTGATCGTTGACGACGACGCGCAGCACCACGAAGTGCGCCGCCACGATGGCGGCGAACAGTATGACGAAGAACCAGATGCGGGGAATGCCGGTGTTTTTCATGGGTGCGGATGAACTCCCAGTTCCACCGCCCGGTTGAGCGCACAGACCAGCGCGGCGATGGCGGCGCGGTCGATGTTGGCGTGTTCGCCGGCGCCGTAGACCAACTGGCTGGATTCCGGACTGGTGCGCAGTCCGACGAACGCCATCGCCCGGGCGTCGGCATCGGTGCCGAGCGAGCGTTCCGAGAAGTCTTCCAGTTTGAAAAACGGCATCAGACCCGAATTTTTGAGCGAATGCACCACCGCCGAGAGCGGGCCGTTGCCCTGACCGGTGAGTTCATGCTGCTCGCCGTTGACGAACCAGGTGAAGTTCACGCCCGAACGCTCCCCGACCGAGGCGCGCTGGTAGTTTTCCATCCGGTAGACGCCGGGGCGGTTCACGAAACTTTCGTGGAAGATCTTGTACAGCAGCTTGGAATCCATCTCGCCGCCGTGGTTGTCGATGTAGTTCTGGATGACCCGCCCGATCTCGGGGTGCATGCTCTTGGGCGGGTAGATGCCGAACTCCTTTTCGAGGATGAAGACCACGCCGCCCTTGCCGGACTGGCTGTTGATGCGGAT
>CACZPY010000103.1 GCA_902783135.1 uncultured bacterium | reverse complement strand
TGGGAAAAGGCGGCGAAACTCTGCCTCGCCCGCCCCGGCGACGCGAAACTCTACGTGTGCTTCGTGGATAAACGCGATCGCGTGACCTATGTGGAATCGCACCGGCGCATCACGGTCACGGGAGCGCTGCTGCGGCAGTTGGACGAACTCTTGGGCCGCAACTGCTACCGGGTGCGCGCCAAGGAGTTGGAACAGCGCCGCCGCTGGACTCCGCCGCAGAACGAGACCGTCGTGGTCGACAACTGACGGGAAACCTTGGTCATGCGCTTCATCGTTACGGAGGAGGAGCGACAGGGACTTGTACGGCAGGTCCCCGAGTTCGCCCGCGCGGTGCGGGCGGTCGGAGACGAGCCCTTCGGGTGCGGCGGCGATCTTTTTTGCGAACTCTGCCGCAGCATCGTGTCGCAGCAGTTGGCGGTGCGGGCGGCGGAGGCGATCTTCGCGCGCCTCAACGGTCTGTTGGGGCAAATAACCCCGAAAAATCTGCTCGATGCCGCTCCGGAAGCGTTGCGCGGCTGCGGACTTTCCGCGCGCAAGGTCGAATATCTGCGCGGCGCGGCGCAGGCGGCGATCTCCGGCGCGATCGACTTCGACCGCCTCGCCGACGAACCCGACGAAACGGTGATAAGCGCCCTCTCGTCGCTCAAAGGCGTCGGCAGATGGACGGCGGAAATGCTGCTGATCTTTTCCCTCGGCCGACACGACGTGCTGAGCACCGGCGACCTCGGCGTCCGCCGCGGGCTGGAGATACTCTTTGACCGCGACGGCTTCACGACAGAGGAACTCGCTGACCTACGCCGCCGCGTGTCGCCCTACGGCACGCTCGCGTCGCTCGCGCTCTGGCGGATCAAGGACGGCGGTCTGCCCGTCTCCGGAACTGAAAAAACGAATGACGGAGTTGAAACGATATGAGATCATTGCGCGAACTTTTCCGCATCGGGCACGGTCCTTCGAGCAGTCACACCATGGCTCCCGCCCGCGCGGCGGGGCTCTTTCTCGACCGCTGTCCCGGAGCCGTCCGTTTCGAAGTGACGCTGTACGGCAGTTTGGCGGCGACGGGGCGGGGGCACCTGACCGATCGCGCCGTCGAACAGGTTTTGGGAGCGGAACGCACGACCGTGGTATGGAAACCGCAAGTCGTGCCGCCGTTCCACCCGAACGGCATGACTTTCCGGGGCTTCGACGGCGCGGGACGGGAACTCGACGCGTGGACGGTCTACTCCGTCGGCGGCGGAGCGCTCCGCGAGGAGGGCGACGCGGAAGAGTCCCGCGCGGTCTACCCGTTCCGTTCAATGGCGGAGATATTGAAGTACTGCGCTGACGAGGGCGTCCCGATGTGGCAGCTCGCCGGGACTTTCGAGGGGGAGACGATCTGGACGTTTCTCGGCGAGGTCTTCGACACGATGACGGCGGCGGTGGATTCCGGACTGGGAAAGGACGGCGTGCTCCCCGGCGGGCTGCGCCTCGCCCGCAAAGCGCGGTCGGTATATCTGAAGGCGCGTTCGCTGCGCGGCGGTATCCGGCGCACCGGACTCGTCGCCGCCTATGCCTATGCGGTCGGCGAGGAAAACGCCTCGCTGGGAACGGTGGTCACGGCGCCCACCTGCGGCTCGTGCGGCGTGCTTCCCGCCGTGCTGCGCTGTTGCGGCGACGCGGAAAAAAGTTCCCGCGACGAGCTGTTGCACGCTCTCGCCGTCGCGGGGATCGTCGGGCTCGTCGTGAAGCGCAACGGTTCCATCTCGGGCGCCGAAGTCGGTTGTCAGGGCGAAGTCGGAGTCGCCTGCGCGATGGCGGCGGCCGCCGCCGCCCACCTCTTCGGCGGTACCGTACCGCAGTGCGAATACGCGGCGGAGATCGGACTCGAACACTTTCTCGGACTCACCTGCGATCCGTTGCTCGGACTGGTGCAGATCCCCTGCATCGAACGCAATGCGCTCGCCGCCAACCGCGCGATCATCGCCGCCGAAATGGCGCTGCTTTCCGACGGGGTGCATGTGGTGCCCTTCGACGCGGTGGTGCGCACCATGCTCGAAACCGGACGCGACCTGCCGTCGCTTTACCGTGAAACGTCGCTCGGCGGACTGTCGAAGTTCGTCACGCGGTAGCCGCCTCGTGCGCGCGTATCGCGTATATAATAATATTTCGGCGGGATATTGAAAAAATCCGGCAGCGAGTGTATTTTAAATGGTCGCGTCCGGTCGCGAGAGACCGCAGGCGGCGATCAAAATCATAATAGCATCGTTTTACGACGAAATAGTACCCACAAATCAACAAGGAGATCATCATGGGCAAAAAAATGCAGACCATCGACGGCAACTACGCCGCGTCTTATGTGGCGTATGCCTTCAGCGAGGTCGCCGCGATCTACCCGATCACGCCGTCGTCGCCGATGGCGGAGTACGCCGACAGCTGGACCGCGACCGGCAAGACCAACATGTTCGGCGAGAAACTGGTCATCGCCGAGATGCAGTCCGAAGCGGGCGCCGCGGGCGCCGTCCACGGCAGTTTGAGCGCCGGCGCGCTGACCACCACCTACACCGCCAGTCAGGGTCTCCTGCTGATGATCCCGAACATGTACAAGATCGCGGGCGAGATGCTGCCGTGCGTCTTCCACGTCACCGCCCGCGCCCTGGCGGCGCAGTCGCTGTCGATCTTCGGCGACCACTCCGACGTGATGGCGTGCCGCGCGACCGGTTTCGCGATGACCAGCGCCGCG
>CACZPY010000102.1 GCA_902783135.1 uncultured bacterium | reverse complement strand
GCCCGCTGTGCGGGGTCGGAACACATGACGTTTTTCCACGCGCCGACTTCGGCAATCACGAGGTCGTGATCGGCACAGGCGCGCACATAGGCGTCGATCTCCTTGTCCGGAGCGTCGTATTTCAGCGGAAAGTTCACCGCCTTCAGCCCCAACGCCTCGTATTTTGCCGCCCACTCCTGCGGTGAATCCGCCGCCAGTTTTTTCGAAATCCCCAAACGCATGACAAGCCCCTCAAAATTTGGTGTGCTTATATTATACACCATTCTGCGTAAAAGTCAAATTTTATCAATCGAACCGGCAAAAATCCGTCCGCGGCTTGACAACCGCGGCGGGTGGTGCTAAAATATAGGAACATCATTGACCTTTTGCCGAAAAGGGGCTTTTACGATGAAACGCATTGCATTGAAATCCGCCGCCATGACCATGCTGTTCGCGTCAGGCATCTCATCAGGTGCGGGGGAGTCTCCGCTGATGATCGGCTGGGGACGCCGTTCCATCGAGCCCGGTCGTCCGGTGGCGATAACTGGACAATTCTATCTGCGGGTGTCGCAAGGGGAATACAATCCCGTCATGACGGAGGCGCTGGCGATCGAAAACGGCGGCGACGCGGTGATCTTCGCCTCGGTGGACATGGTGGGGCTGCGCGGCGGTCTTCTCGACAAAGTGCGGACCAAAGTGCGCGCCGCGGCGCCGGAGATCCCCGACGACAAGATCGTGATGAACGCCACCCACACCCACGCGGGACCGTCGTTTTCTACCGCCGAACCGGCGGTCAATGGCATGACCTACATGCCGAGCGCCAAGATACTCGATTTTCTCGCCGCGCAGATCGCCGACGCGATCGTCGCGGCGTGGAAATCGCGCGCTCCCGGCATGGTCGCCTACGGTTACGGATTTGCGACCGTCGGCCACAGCCGCCGCACGGTGTATCTCAACGCCGATCCCAATGCGCCGGGGCCCAAGGGCGGATACACCAACGGTCTGGCGCGAATGTACGGTGACACCGCCGATCCGAATTTCAGCCACTACGAAGCGGGGACCGACGCCTTCGTGAATCTGCTCTACACCTTCGACGCGCAGGGCAAACTCACGGGAGCGGTGGTGAACGTCCCCTGCCCCGCGCAGACCAACGAACACGCATGGGAACTTCACGCCGGATTCTGGCATCCGGTGCGGGAAAAACTCCGCGCCAAATACGGCGACATCGGCATCATCGCCCAGTGCGCCGCCGCCGGAGACCTTTCGCCCCGGCAGCTGCACTACAAGCAGGCTGAACTGCGGCGCTACGAACTGAAATATCCGGAAAAAATGCGCGCATACCGCAAGCGTCCGCTGCGCTATCCCGACGGGGTCTTCAAATCCGAAGATGAACGTCAGGGACGCATGAACGCCGATCTGCTGGACATGATGCGCGCCGAGGACATCGCCGGACGCATCGCCGCCGCCTTCGACGAAGTTCTGGAGTGGGCGGGGCGTAACAAACTCGCCGCTCCGGTGCTGCACCACGCGGTCCGGAAGGTCGAACTCGAGCGCCGCCTCGTCTCGGACGCGGAGTACGAAAGCGCGAAAGCGAATCACGAACAGCTGCTCGCGGAAAAAAACACTCCGAATTACTCCCCCGCCTCCCCCGGCGCCCGGACCTTGGACGCCCGGATCAACCGCTGTCTGCGCACCATCCGCCGCTACGAAAAGCAGAAAAGCGATCCGCGGCTCGCCACCACCATCCACGCGGTGCGGATCGGCGACGCGGCGTTTGCGAGCAATCGCTTCGAACTTTTCATCGACTTCATGCACCGGATACAGGGGCGCAGTCCCTTCGTACAGACCTTCATCGTGCAGCTGACCGCCGATCCGGGGGCGGAGGGCGGATCGTATCTCGCCACCGAACGGGCGGCGCAGGGACAGGGTTACAGCGCGACGATCTCCAGCAATCAGGTGTCGCCCGCGGGCGGTCAAGAGCTGGTGGAGCAGACGCTCGACATGCTGAACGAACTGCACCGCCCCCAAGCCGAGTGACGACTCCCGGATCGGTCAGCGCTGCGGCCAGTCGACGGTGTCGAGCACGGTGCGCAAACGGCGGATCGAAGGCTGTTCGGCGCCCGGCTTGTCCTCCGGGGTGGCGAAGGCGACCGCCAGCCCGAACTTCGGTCCGAGATAACGGTGCGGCCGCGCGTATTTGCCGCCGCAGAGTTGGATGAACGGCTTGTTCAGCGCCCGCTTGAGCAGCATGGTGGTGCGAAACACCTCGGTCAACTCTTCCTCGGTGTCGGCGCGGGTCACGATCTTGAGGATGTCCGCACCGCGCGAAGATTGTTCCCGCAGATGCGCGAGGATCTGCTCCGCGTTGCGCGCCTGCTGCGTGTGGCTCGACATCACGACTTTCGCGCCGAGGTCGTGGATCTTTTGGATCAGTTCCTTCTGCTTTGCGACCGCCGCCGGATCGAAGGTGAGTTCGAAGGGGGCGGGGGCGTAAAGATCGCCCATCACGTCGATCACCTCCGCCCCGGCTTCCGCCGCGAGCAGCAGACACTTCTGCCGCGCCTCGTCATCGTTGCCGAAGTACTTGTCCTTGCGGTACGATATGAACATGAACGGGAGTTCCGGAGCGGCATCCATGAGTTTACGATAGTTCTCGACTGTCCGCAGTTCCGGCGGCACGTCCTCCAGTTGCAGCGCGATCCCCTGCGCCCCGTTGGCGGCGGAAAGACGGATCAGCGCGAGATTCCGCTCCATATCCCCGTCGATGTGAAACAGCGCCGTCACCACGGTCTGCGCCCGGTCGAAGAATGATCCCCGCATAAGTGATTATCCCCTGATTTACTTTCTCCGGACCATACGTCCGCAGTCGGCGAGGTAGGTCGTCCCGGTGATGAACGAACCCTGATCGCTGGCGAGGAACATCACGAGCCGAACGATCTCCTCCGGTTCGGCGGCGCGACCGAGGGCGGTCTCCATCTTCGCCATGTCCGGTCGGGTCAGCACCGGACCGGGCGCGACGCAACAGCAGCGGATGCCGTAGGGCGCGCCGTAGGTGGCGACCGCCCGCGTCAGCCCGACCAACGCGCTTTTGGCGGTGCTGTAAACGATCGTTTTGGTCGGTTCCAACCCGGTGACGCTGCCGATGTTGATGATGACTCCGCCGCGCTGTTTGATCATCTGCGGCAGCACCGCCCGCGCCATATAGAGCGGCGCGCGCCCGTTGACCTGCAGCCCCCAGTCGATGAGTTCGATCGGCTGTTCGACGAAGTCGCCGGGGCCGTTGAGCATCCGCGCGGGTTCGCCGCCCGCGAAACTCACGGTGACGTCCGCCGACCCGAACTCGGAGACGGCCTTATCGACCGCGTTTTGGATGTCGTCGAACTTGCGAACGTCGGTTTTCGCGGCGAGCGCCCTGCCGCCCGCGGCGCGGATCTCGTCCGCGACGGCTTCCGCGCGTTCCAAGTTGATGTCGGCGAGCACCACGGCGGCGCCGCGCCGCGCCATTTCGCGGGAGGCGAGTTCCCCCATGCCGGACGCCGCTCCGGTGACGATCGCGGTCTTGCCGCCGAAATCGATCCTGTCGTCGATCATTTTCTATCCTCCGAACCGATCAGAAAGTCAGCACGACTTTGCCGATGTTCTCCGCACGGCGCAATATCGCGTGCGCGGCCTCGACCTCGCGGATCGGGAACTCGGCGTGGATATGGCTCACGAGTTTCCGCGACGAAAAATGCCGCCACAACTCCGTTTCCAGCGCCCGCAATATCCGCCCCTTTTCTTCGGAAGTCCGGCTGCGGAGCGTGCTGCCGATGAGTTTCAGCCGCTTGCGCCAGACCGTTTCCAGATCGATCTGCGTCACGCCTCCGGCGAGCGAAGCGATCATGATCCAGCGCCCGCCGGACGCCATGCTTTTCAGGCAATCGCCCATGAGTTTCCCGGCCACGCAGTCCAACGCCACGTCGGGGGGATTTTCGGCGAGCACATCGCGGATATCCGTTTTGCGGTAGTCGACGACGATATCCGCGCCGAGTTTGCGCACGAACTCCGCCTTCGCCGCCGAACCGACGGTGGTGATCACCCGCGCTCCGTAAAGTTTCGCCAGCTGGATCGCCGCGAGACCGACGCCGCTCGCCCCCGCCTGAACGAAGAAAACGTCGCCGACTTTCAAGCCGCCCGCTTCGAACTGCAGATTCAGATACGCGGTGCTCCACACTTCGGGGAGCGTCGCCGCCTCGACGACCGACAGTCCCTCCGGTATCGGCAGCACCATTTCGGCGGGTGCGGTTACGAGTTCCGAATATCCGCCCCCGCCCAACAGCGCGCAGACTTGGTCGCCGGGCTTGAAGCGGGAGTTCTCCGGGGCCTCCTCCACCTCGCCCGCCGCCTCCAATCCGCACCACTGCGGCCACTCCGGAGGCGACGAATAACAGCCGTCCTTCTGCATCAGGTCGGCGCGGTTGACCGCCGCGGCGCCGACGCGGATCAGCACCTCGCCGTCTTTCCGCACGGGGTCGGGGACCTCCGCCCAGCGGAAGTCGAGTTTTTCGTCCAATATCATCGCATGCATCGGTGACGTTCCTTTCAGAGCTTTATGTATCCGCCGGCGGCGAGCGTTACCTCGTGGACCGTGTAGTCGTGCTCGCGGGTGTAGCGGTCGCGCGCCTCGCCCTGTATCACCGCCGAAAACTCCAACAACTGCGCCGCATAGCGGTCGTACTCCGGCGGGAATCCGACCGTCTGCTCGCCCGCCCGGTAGTTTCCGAAATCCTCCTTGAGTTTCAGCGCGATCTCCAGCCCCCTGCCCTTGAAGTGCTCCAGCGGACAAAGTTCCAACGTGCCGTTGGTACCTTCGATGCGGAGCCGCCGCTTCTGCATCTGGTCCTGACTCGCCACCGCCACCACCGCGTGGGTGTGCGGATATTCCAGAACCGCCAGCGTATTGCTCAGCGACGGATCGTCCGCCGAACAACCTTTGAGCAGCGACACCACGTGTTCCGGACGGCCGAGCATCTCGATCAGGAAGTCGATCAGGTGGCATCCCAGATTGAACATCACGCCGCCCTTGAAGGTCTTGAGATACTGTTTGTAGACTTCGCCGCCGTAAGCGTGGTTCATGTTGGTTTCGACCATGAAGACGCTGCCGAGCATCCCCGACTTCACCGCGTCGATCGCGAAGCGGATGCCCGGGTTGCAGCGGAAGACGTATCCCATCTGGAACGGGAGTTTTTTGCTTTCCGCGAGGTCGAGCAGCTGCTTGTAAGCACCGAGGTCCTCGCCGCAGGGCTTGTCGACGTGGATCGGTATGCCCCGCTCCGCGAAGCGCATCGCCACCGGCACGAGGTCGAGGTTCGGCACTTCGATCAGCGCCGCGTCGAGGTCGCGCATGGCGAAGACCTCGTCGAGCGTGAAGAACTTTTCGTCCTTGTAGAGTTCGAAGGTCGCGTCACCCGCCGGAAGAAAGGTCGGCGTAGTCGCGAACTCCTTTTCGTCCACCATCCCGACGAGTTCGAAGTCGTCGGGGAGTTTCTTCAGCGTCTTGTACTTGCCGCTCGCGTGTTCGTGGCGGATGCCGATCTGCACGACTTTAAGTTTTCTCATGATCCGTTACTCCACCTTTGTCCAGTCCAAAAGCACGCCGAGCGGCGGATTCTGCGCTTCGGCAAGTTCCCGGTATATGTTTGCGGCGTCGGCGGCGGGGGCGACTTTGCCGATTATCGGCGCCACCTGTATCCGCCCCGCCTTAAGGAGTTTCAGGAACGCCGTATAATCGTCGTGTTCGGTCCACTCGCCGGGGCGCGATTCCAACTTGGGGCGGGTCATGGTGTGCGCCCCGATCAGCTGGACGCCGCGCCGGTGGACGTACTTGTAGAAGTCGATATACCGGTCGGATACGCGGGTGCAACCCAACAGCGCGATGCGGCCGTTTTCGGCGACGTATTCCAGCGCCTGCTGCAGCGCCGAGATGAAGCCCGTGACCTCGACCACCGCCGCCGGCCCTTTGCCGTCGGTCACCGCCTTTACCTGCTCGACGAAATCCGTGTCGCGCGGGTCGAAGACCGCGTCGGCGCCGAGGCGCTTCGCCAGCTCCCGGCGCTCGGGCGAAAAGTCGCACGCCAGCACCGGGTACGCCCCCGACAACCGGGCGAACTGCACCGCGAACTGCCCCAGCAGCCCCAAGCCGGCGATCATCACCGGTTCGCCGATCTCGATCCGCAGCCGCCGCACCGCCAGCATCGGGAAACTCGCGAGGTGCGTACACGCCGCGCATTTCATATCCACGCCGTCCGGGATACCGACGACCCGCGTTTCGGAGCGCTTGAAGTACCCCCGGTGCTTGCCCCAGTTCACTACCACGCGGTCGCCGACCTTGACCGTTTTCGCCTCCGGCCCGACCGCGACGACGTGCCCGGAGGCGCTGTATCCGACGATGGCGGGAAATCCTTTGGTGTGCGGTCCGGTATTGGGCAGCGCGCGGTAGTTCGCAAGTTCCGTCCCGGCGCTGATGAGATCGTAGTCGTCCTTGACGAGGATCTCGTCGCCATGCAGTTCGGCGTCGAACTCCTGTTCCAGAAACTCCGCCTTCTCCTTCGCGGTAAATACTATCACATGATCTTTCATCGGCATCCTCCAATTTACGGCAGAACATCCACTTCGACATCGATACGAAGTAACATAATGCCGACGGAGAAGTTTGCAACCCCTAATTCCGCGAGAACCTGAAAAAATATCTGCAACGCGGCATTGAGTTTTGCAAAATCGAGGATTATATTGCAAACACGTCAAAAAAAAGGAAATATTTTCATGAACATACAGGAACTTGCCGCCTTGGCGGGAGTGTCGGTTTCCACCGTGTCCCGGATATTCAGCCACCGGCCGGGGATCCGCGAGGAACTGCGTCTACGGGTACTGGAACTGGCGCGGGAACACGGTTATCACCCGCGTTTCACCGCGCGCGAAAAAAACGTCGTGGTGATAACGCCGTACGACTCGGTGTTCCCGGTGCAGAGTTGCGTGGACATGATACTCATGTCGCTCGCTCAGGAACTGCCGCGGCGCGGCTTCCGCATGGAAATACTGCCAGTCAACAACCTGGAACGTCTGGACAACATCCAGTTCTGCGGAGCGGCGGCGATCGGATGCGAGGCGGAGGATTTCCCGGAGTGGGCGACGCGCTTCGCGGTGCCGCTCGTCATCATGGACCGGGCGCCGCGTAAAACATACTGCGAACAATTGTACTTCATCCACTCCGACGAGGCGCAGGGGATGAAACTCGCGATCGACCATCTTTTCGCCCGCCGGTGCCGCCGGATCGGATGCATCATCCACGGCACGCCGGAGCGGGGCAACGCGCTCATCCGCCGCCGGGCGATCACCGAAACACTGCGCCAGTACGGTCAGGACGGAGAAGGACTGATATTCTACTCGGGCGACGGCAACGAAAAATACGTGGAACTGATCGGCAAACTGCTCAAAAAGGGCGTTGACGCCATCTTCTGCCCGGGGGGAAACGCGGGGATACTCGCGCTTTACGCCTTCAATCTCTTCGAAAAGAGCGTACCGGATGATGTTTCGCTGATTTCCTCGGAGCAGACGGCGTTTTCGATGTACACGGTGCCGCCGCTCACCACCATCTCCCCGGATTACCCGGGACTGGCGCGCGAATTGTGCGCGGTGCTGACCGCATGGATGGACAACGACCCCCTGCCCCGCGAAGTTTCGCTGCCTTATCGGCTGATCGCCCGCGAAAGCTGCCGGTAAATCTCAGCGGCAGAACTCCGCCGCACGGGGCACGTCGATGCGTCCGGAGCGCTGTTTGAACCTCCATTTCTCCGCATCCCAGTCGAAGAAGGTCACGCCGCCCGACTTCCGGTGGCACACGGCGAGCGTCCGCCCGTCGTCGGTCCACGCGAGACCGCTCGGGGACTCCCCGCCCGAAGGCACGGTTGTGAACAAAGCGAAGTTGCCGTCCGCCGCCGTTCCGAAAACGGCGATGGAATCATCACCGCGGTTGGTGACGAAAAAGTAACCGCCGTCCCGGTCGATCAGGATCGCTCCGGGATAGTTGTTCTTGCACCTCGCCGCGTCGGGCAGCGTCGGGACCACGCACTTCATGACCCACTTGCCCGATTCCGGGTCGCGGACGAACGACGCGGCGGTGCTGTCCAATTCGTTCGCCACGAAAAGTTTGCCGCCGTCCGGAGAAAAGACGAGGTGGCGCGGCCCCGCCCCCGGCGGCAGTATCAACTGCTCCGCCGCCGGAACTTTCAGCCCCGTTTCGGGCGCCCAGTCGTAGACGAAGATCCGGTCGCAGCCGAGATCGCAGACGAAGAGCCGTTCCCCCCTTGGATCGAAGCCGACGAAGTGCGGGTGCGGCGACTTCTGGCGCGACGAAACGCCGTGTCCCGAGTGGCGGATCAGCCGCGGCCGTCCATGCGGGAAACCGTCCTTGAGCCGCAGTTCGGAAATGTCGCCGGAACCGTAGTTGGCGGTGTAGATGAATTTTTCGTCCGGCGACAGCGTCAGGTGGCAGCTGGTGCGCCCTTCGGTCGATACGTTGTGAACCACGCCGATGCCGCCGCCAGGGATCTCGTCCAACACCACCAACCCTCCCCCGCGCCGGTTCACCGTGCCGTAGAAAAGCCCGGTTTTTCTGCCGCGGACGAGCGAGTTCAAGCCCTGCACCTTCGCACACTGGAACGCGCCTCCCGCCTGCACCCGGTACAGACCGCCCTCCGGGCCCGTCGCGTCCGAGACGACGAGCAGGTCGGCACAGCCGACCAGAAGAAGCAAGGCGGCAAACGCGGAGATCACCGCGCACGAAAATCTGCCGAAGTGCTGTTTCATGATCTCCTCCGCCGTCACTCCGCCGTCGGCGGCAGCAGTTTCCGCAGTTCGGGCAGCAGCGTATCCGCGACGATACGGTTGCCCGCCGCGTTGGGGTGGTTGCGGTCGTGCCAGAGATCGCTCCGCCCCTTGGGAAGGATGCCGCACTGCATGTCGGGAACATAGCCGCAGGAGTATTTCCTGACCAGCTCCCGTTCGATGGCGGCGAGCCCGGCGGCGTAGTGTTCGAGCGGGATACCGGGCCGGCCGAAGTCGATCCGCACGCCGTCGGGGACACGGTCGTTGCCGAAGCAACTGATGATCAGCACCCGCATTCCGGCGTCATGACAGCGGGAAACTATGGCTTCATAATCGCGTTTGAGATCGTCGAGCGACCGCTTGCGCCGCCAGTAGTCGTTGGCGCCGAGCCCGACGATGACGCAGACGGGACGGTGTTTCAGGACCGCGGAGTCGATCCGCGCCAGGCCCCCGGCGAGGGTATCGCCGCTGACGCCGCTGTTGACGACCACATACCCCGGCAACGACTGCTGGAGCATGTCGGAGTAGCGCCCTCCCTCGCCGCCGCAGGAGGTCAGACTGTCGCCGAAGCAGACGATCCGGGGGGCTTCCCCGCCCTGAACGCCCGCCCAGCAGCCGAACGCCAGCGCGGCGCCCGCGATAAGGTGCTTACGGTTCATTTTCTCTCTCCTGACTGCGGTCAAATATACATCCCGCTCGGACGCAATGCAACAACGGCGGCGCGGCCGGAATTGAAAAAAACTTCCGGCGACCGTATATTATCACCGCACGGCAAAACAATGCTCCACAACGGGGATATATCAT
>CACZPY010000101.1 GCA_902783135.1 uncultured bacterium | reverse complement strand
TTGGAAAAGTATTGGTTGAAGACTTCTCCGAGAGCGACCGGAGACGCCGTTCCCCTGAAGGCGCGTTCCGGCGTCCCGTCAAGAACTTCCTGAAACAACAGCCCGCCGTCCAGAGGAAGTCGGGCGAACGCTATATCCCGTGAGTTCCAGCAGTAATTGGAATGAGCGATGAAAGACGGGTACAGTGTGCGGCAGCCGCCCCAGATGCCGTCGAAAGTTATCGGCAGCATACCCCAGTAGGCGTTAGTGACGCCTTGGGCTCCGACCTTGTAAGCGAGTTTCGGCAGGTTCTGGGCGTTGTCGATGTCGATCCCGAAGGACATATAGCGCAAATTCCTGAATCCCCGCCCCCTGATCGCCTTGGCGAGCCACGTCGTGGGATTGGGACCGTATTCCCACGAGTCGATCACGGTGTCACGACCGAACTTTTCGGGGAATTTCTCAATGCCGATCCCCTGCTGGGGCTGTGGTTCGCCAAAACCGAAGAACTGATCCTGATAGATGATGGGCGTTATCCCGCGTTCGGCGAGGATCTTCTTTATCGGCCGCAGGTGGGCGAGCAGCAGTCTTTCGCGGTCCGCCGCCTTGCACTTCGGACACTGCGGAAACCCGGCTTGTTCGATCTCGTCCAGACCGAGGTGGATATGACGCGGTTTTATCAAGTCGGCGACCTCGCGAACCATCTTTTCGATCAGCACTTGCACTTCCGGATCGGAAAGGCAGTAGGTGCCCGATTTGCCCTCCTGGAATTTCGGCCAGTCGCGGTGATTTTTGATCGGCCACGACTTCACCAGACTGAACGCCGGTATAACCTCCATGTGGTTGCGTCTTGCCGCAGTGAGCAGCTTTTCGATGTCGGCGCGGCTCAAGGTGGCATCGCGCTTGGTAAATGGCAAGCCCTCATAGGGGAAGTTGTCGGTAAAATGGATGAGCAGCGTGTTTAATTTGAGGGAACCGAACGCATCGATCACATGGCAGATGCGGTCGATCTGATTCGGCATTGCTTTGGAGAGGTGCAAAAACAAGCCGCGCATCCGCAAATCCGGCCAATCGGTGATGGTGCAGCATTTAAGCGCTTTCGCGTCTGCGCGGTGACGGAGCATCATGCACAAAGTCTGCATTCCGTAGTAAAGTCCGCGTACATCACGCGCTTTGACGGAGATTCCATTCGGAGTGATGGCGAGAGTGTAGCCTTCCGGCGATTTGGGGACGTCTTTGGTCGTCAGCACGAAGCGGCAGAGCGCCGAAGTGTCGGCGCGTTCCACCGATCCCCCCATTACTGTCTCGGAGTAATGCTTGACGAGCGGAGCGAGACCGAGCGTTTCGGGGGCAGTCACGATCAACTTCTCCGGGAGTGAGAAACCGCCGTCCGCCGCTTCTAGTTTCTTGATCTGCGGTACGATCAGCGGAAAACCGTTTCGGCTGTGCCCGATGGAGATTGCATCGGCGAAGAGACACACCGCGCCGAAAAGCGCCGACAGCAGAAAGATTTTTTTGAGCATGGGGAATTATCCTTATTCGGTTTTAAGGTTATATCATCCATAGCGGCATGACATGGGGAAGTTTCCCGCATTGTATAGTGCCTGACCGTATCTACACCAGGCCTCGGTCAATGTGCCTGCGAATAAAAAACTCTCCTCCGCCCCCACCACCGAACCGAGGCTGTCGTACGGACCTCGGGGCGGCGGCGGGGAACGGAAGGAGAGAACGGGAGGCTCGATTACGCCAGGTTCTTGAACTTGAGCGTACCGCCGTCGTCCGTGAAACCCCAGCCCGCGTAGGCGCCGTCGGCGATCTTATCGTCGATGTCGATGTTCTCGGGCAGGATCGACACTCCGTCGACCCGCACGTCGAACTTGTTGTAGACCGTGGTCCCGCCGGTTTTGACGAGGTCCCACTCGGCGGTGCTCCCGGTCGCGAGGTTCAGCGTGATGGTGTCGCCGGTGAAGTCCGCATCGTTCCACTCGAGCACCGCGGTCCCGGCGAGCGAGGTGTCGCGCT
>CACZPY010000100.1 GCA_902783135.1 uncultured bacterium | reverse complement strand
GGAAAAAGCCATCTCCCGCCTTAGGGCAGCAGAGATCCAGTTTGGCGAAACCGCGCGGTCGCCGTTCCGCCAGCACCAGTTCAACGCATCCCGGCAGCGCGAGATCGAAATCCCGCGCCTTGCCGCAGATCACCGCCGCCGCCTCGCCGGGGAGATCGCGGAACGACAAATACTGCAGATAGTGCTCCAACGCGAAATTCGGGAAATCCCCCTTCCCCGAGTATTGCCGCAACACATCTCCCGTGATCTGCGGCAGCGCCATAAGTTCCGATTCCGCCACCGCCGGAAGCGCTCTATGCTCATCCGTTACCGATGCCGCGAACAGCGGATCGTCGCTCAACGGATATTCGAGCAGCCGGCTCAACGCCAGCAACTCGTCCCCGGTCGGCTCGGCATAGGCGGTGCGCTCCAGACGGCGCAGCCGCGCGACCGGAAACGTCGACAGCGACGCCAGTTGTTCTATGGTCAGCCCGCGGCGGCAGCGCGCCATGAACAGCCGACGGTTGAACGTCGAAGGGCAATGGCTGACGCCGGAACGCAGCCACAACAGCATCGTCTGCAATTTTTCCGCTTCCTGAACCGAAGGACGCAACACCTCGATGATCCGGTCCAACCGCTGCAGCGTGGGCAGCAGCGAGCCGTTCAGCATCTGCGACAACGCCGATGCCGAAACCTTCAGACGCCGGATCAATTCGCCGCGCGGGACCCCGCTTTTCTGCAGGACCCCTCGCAGGGACCGGGAAAATTGCTCTTTCAATGACAATTCCGCCATATCCGCCAACCGCCGCAATGAATACCGTCAACTGATAATATAACGCGCAAAATCCATTATTCCACCATAACGGGACAACAAAAATCCGCTTTCACGCACCGTTCCTCCCCGAAACGCCGCCCGCAGAGGGCAAAACCATTCCGGCGGCAGCGATCGCCGCCGCCATATCCGCCGGGACCGGCGACTCGAATGACAACATTCTGCCGTCCGCCGGATGCGGCAGCATGAGGTGCCACGCATGGAGCATCTGCCGCGGCGGCGGCGTTTCGATACCGCGCGTTCCGCCGTACACGCCGTCACCGAGTACCGGCGTGCCGATCGACGCCATGTGGACCCGGATCTGATGCGTTCTGCCGGTCAGTATTTCAACCTCCAACAGCGCCACCTTGCACCCTGAAAACTCCCCCTCGCCGCGGACCCGGTAGCGCGTGACGGCGGTCTTGCCGCCGCGCTCCACGAGCGCCATCTTCTGCCGGTTGACGGGATGTCTGCCGATCAGCCCGGTCAGCTCCCCGCTCGGACGCGCGGGCACTCCACGCACTATCGCGAGGTAGGTCTTCGCTGTCTTGCGTTCGGCGAAAAGGGTGCTCAACTTGTACTGCGCGTCCGGAGTCTTGGCGACGACCAAACAGCCGCTCGTATCCTTGTCCAGCCGGTGCACGATCCCGGGCCGCGCGCCGACTCCCGCGAAAAGTTCCTCCCAATGCGGATAGCGCCCCAAGAGGGCGTTCACGACCGTCCCCGCCGGATTGCCCGCCGCCGGATGCACGACCACCCCCGCCGGTTTGTCGATCACCAGCATCCAGTCGTCCTCATACAGGATGTCGAAGGCGAAGGGTTCCGCCGCGGGGATACTGCCGTCGGCATCATCCTCGGGAATCGCGACTTCGATCCGCATCCCCCCCGTGACGGGGCGGCGCGGAAGGTCGCATGGAACGCCGTCGCAGCACACCCGCTCCGCCCGGATCAGTTTCTGCAGGAACGCCCGGGAAGAATCCGGGATCAGCCGCGACAGACAGCGGTCGAGCCGCGTCCCCGCGCTGTCGGGAGGCACCGTGAATTCAAGCCGCCGTTCCGACATCGCCGCCGCGCCGCCCGAAGTAGATCAACAATCCCGCCCCCGCCGGGATCAGCCCGAGACCGATCCACTGCGCCGGAGTCAGCCCCAACCAGAACGGGTTGTCACCGCGGAAAAATTCGTTGACGAAGCGGCAGACCCCGTAGACCAGAAGATACGCCGACATCGCCATCCCTCGCTTCCCCTTGCGGACCAGATAAAAGTAAAGCGACACCGCGAGGAGGTTTTCCGCCGCTTCGTAGAGCTGGATAGGGTGCACCCGCGCCCCGGGATCTTCGGGAGGGATACGGCTCGCCGCGGGATAACTCACGCCCAAAGCGCACGAAGTCGCCGTACCGTAGCAGCACCCGTTCAGGAAACAGCCGATCCGCCCCCACGCATGCGCCGCCGACATCGCCGGGGCGAAGACATCCAGCACCCGCACCACGTCCAACTTCCGCCAGCGGCAGTAGCCTATCACCGACGCCATCGCCAATAGGAAGCCGCCGTAGAAGACCAGTCCGCCCTGATCGATGCGGATGATCCGCCACCAGTTGTCCTCATAGAGTTCCCACTCAAGCGCCACATAGAAGATCCGCGCGCCCAGTACGCCGGTGATCATGGCGATCAGCAGCAGATTCGACGCCTGATCTTCGCTCAAGCGCGCGTGACGGCGGTTGAGATGCATCAGCAGCCACGCCGTCAGAAACCCCATCATCGCCATGAAGCCGTAACTTCGCAGCGTAAATCCGCCAAACTGAAAGAGGATCGGATGCATCGCGCAGTTTCCCTGAATTTATCCGCCCGCGCCGGAACTATCCGGCGACCATGGATAATATACACTCCTTACGGGAAATTGCATCCCGAAAACGGCGCGACGGGCAAAAAAACCGGAGATTTGGTTTCATTCCCGCATTTTTTACCGCCGCGATCGATCCGGAGAAACGCTACGACGACATAATGGCATAACGGAGGATCGCCCGTGCGAGGGCGTCGCCGAACGCCAGAAACTCCCGCCGCGTCATCGTTTTGTCGCCGAAGTTGGCGAACGGGATCTCGAGGGTGGATGCGAAACGGACGAACGGCAGAGCCCCCGGGTGCCGATCTTATGCGGACGCGAAAACCTGAAACACACCTCGCCCGGCTCCTCGAATACGGCTCTGAACTTCCAGTAAAACCAGTCGTTGCGGGAGTCGCGCAACTCCGGCTCCAGAAACGCCCGGTCGCACTGAATGTCCAGCACCCGGATATTCCCGGCAGGCAGTTCTTTATCTACTTTGACCATACCTAAACACTACGGGCGGTTGGCGCAGTTGGTTAGAGCGCGTACCGAAAAGGCAGAGGGCAAAAACAATTTTTCGGCATTTTCGGCATTTTTCGGCATTCTTGCCGAAATCAACCTACTCTAAAAAGCAAATGAGCGGCTTTTGTAAGTCGCTCATTTTCAGGCTGTTGAAATGGTGGGCGGTACGAGACTTGAACTCATGACCTCTGCCGTGTGAAAGCAGCGCTCTAACCAACTGAGCTAACCGCCCGAAATCGGACCATTGCCGTGAAGACAATATTTTAATATACCCCGTTCACGACACTCTGTCAACCTCAACGCGTCATTTTTCGAAAACTTTTATCGGTGCGCAGCTCTTTGGGAGTTTTTCCACTCATCTAAGTGATGCCGATTTCCTTTACGCTTCAATATCGCCGGAAAGTTTTTTCTTTGAGTCAAGATATTCTTTCACCGACGCGCAGGAATAATACACGAACAAAGACAGGAAAAACGCAAGAGAAAGCGTTGTCGACAGTATCGCCAGTCCGTAAGTGCTGATAACATTCAACTCGGGATCGCTCATTCGGTTGTCTTTCACGACTTCCGCCACTTCGAGTGCTATTTTTATGAAACTGCCTAAACCGGTCAGCCCGACTATCGGCAGCACCGCGTACAGCCGACTCCATTTTCTGCATATCAGGGGATATATCATGATGAATACGAACAACGCCAATATGACGAGGGAAAAGATGAGATCGTTCCGGTAGACGGCAATCTTCTCCGGCGGAAAACGTCGGCTGACGCCGTGTAACGATGCGGCGTACTCGCTCCAAGTGACAAGTACGGCAGGGAAAGCCGCCAATGAGCCAATGCCGCCAAATATTAAGAAACTGATATTCCGTATTTGCTCTTTGGCGGTCGTGGAGCTCTTCGACATGGTGAAAGATCCCTTACGGGCAAAGGGGTTGCGACGACTTGAAGGTATACGCAGGCTTCTCTCCTCCGGTAAAATATTCCACCGTGTACCCCCCGTCGTCGACCCGGAGCAGCGCAAACCCCGAGTTGTTGAACAACTGCGTAAAAGAATATTTCCCCTTCTTTTCCAGCACCGGCCAGTGTTTCGGATTGTTTCTGTTGATGCCGTGCAGCGGACGGGATTTGCCGATCTTGACGAAATCCTCCCAACTCGTGATCCTCGGCGGAACGATACGGACCGGATTCCACTTGTTGCCCATACTGGATATTATCAGCTGCCGCAGCGTCCCCCGTTTGGTGACGCGGCACTCCAGAGACGGTATGTGCGTGTGCCCTGCCAGGATCAGCGCCTGACGCGTTTCGAGCAGCGCCGCCACCTGATAGTGCCCCGGCAGCAGCCAGAACGGAGCGCCGGCGCTGGCGGGCAGCACCGGCAAATGGGTCATGAAAAAGACGTACCGGGCGTCGGGATGGGCGTTGAGGGTCCGCTTGACGAACGCGACGATCTCCTTGGCGGGCAGAAAATCGTCCACCGCGATGAAAAGATCTTTCCCCTGACGGAAAGCGTAATTGCCGTTTTTTCCCGGCTCTTTCAGCGCGAATTCGGCGGCGGTATGCGGCAACAGCACCGCGTTGGCGGGAGCGCTGTCATACGCACCGGAGCGGACGCTTGCATCGTGGTTGCCCCGGACCACCAGCAGCGGCGTTTTGGGGAAATACGCCTTCACCGCGGCGACGCCTTCGGTCAACATCCGCTGCTGGAGTTCTTCGGTACCGGCGTAGCCCTGAGTGAGATCGCCCAACTGGACGACAAACGCCGGAGATTCGGCTTCGGCGCATTTCGCCGCCAGTGTCAGCAGTTCGGGCGTCTTCCGCTTCCACATTCCTATGTTGCGGATATGCGACTTGTTCTTCGCGATATCGGGATCGGAATGGAGTTCCGACCGGTCGTAGTGGACATCGCCCAACAGCAGCACCCGGTACGATCCCGCATTCTCCGCCGCCGCGGCCATGAAGAACAGCGACATCACCAACAACAAAAGAACTCTTTTCATCATATCCCCCCTTGACGTGGCATCGGCCGCAGATTGTGTACGGTTATACTATATCTCCGGTCCGCGATATTCACAACCCGGGCGACATCCGGTTTTGTCAAATATTTAACCGCGCCGAAGCGCCGGTTTAAGACCGGAAAATACTTGAAATAACGCCGTGTCGACTTAAATATGTGGTATATGGCGCCGGAGTTCGGCGCCGGCGAGAGAAAACGGAAAAGGAGAAACACAGCATGAGATCGTTCACCACCTTCGACATCCAGTACGCGCACCGTTTCTACAACTTCAAGGGCGAGGCGCAGTATCTGCACGGCCACACGGGCAAACTCATCATCGAGGTCGAAGACTCCATAAACACGGGCGTCAACATGGTCTTCCCCTGCAACGAGATCAAAAAGACCGCGTGGAACGTC
>CACZPY010000099.1 GCA_902783135.1 uncultured bacterium | reverse complement strand
TGAAGGACACCGTCTACACCGAAAAGGACAATGTGGAATATAATTTTTCCGACTCCTCGGTGTTTCTCTTCTCCTCGGACGGTCTGACCGATCTCGCCAAGAACCGCGAGGGGACCAGTTATCTCGACGTGAGTCTGTGCCGGAAACTTTCGGCGATCCTGGTGACCGAGGCGCAGACGGACAACAAATCCGTCACGGTCCCCTTCCGGGTGTACCACCAGCTGGAGCAGTTCGGCTACACCTACCCGCAGGACGACCTCACCATGGTCATGATCCGGAAACCGCGGCGCGTCGAAAAGGAGTATGTGTTCTCCCGCCGGGTGCCGGCGGACAAGAGAGCCGTCGACGACATCTGCGCGACCGCCTCCGGCTTCATCTCCGAGTTCTACCATGACGAGGTCCTGTCGGTCAACACCGAGCTGCTGCTCGAGGAGTATCTGGAAAACGTGGTGCTCCACGGGCTCAACGAATACGAAAAACTCAACGACTACATCGCCGTCAAGATCTGCGCCTACGAGAAAGAGATAAGGCTCATCATCTGGGATCACGGCAAAGAGTGGAACGGGCTGTTCCTGTCGCACCAGAAGGCGGATCAGTCGCTGGACCTGCTGAACGAAAATCTGCTGCCCAGCGGGCGCGGAGTGCCGATCATCAGCAAGATCGCATCGCAGATCAGCCGTCAGCGCTATTGCGGTCTGAACGAATCCATATTCATCATCCGGGTCGGCGACGGGAACGACAACCTCTGAAAGATTTCAATGGCGAGAATGGCGGCTCAAAAACAACAGTCCCTCGACCGGGAGATAGAAAAGGTTCTGGGCGAAATAAAGGACCGGCAGCGAAAAAACGGACTTTCCGACCTCAAACTCGCCGTCTGGCGGCTCACGGTCAGAATGTCCTACTTTCTGAAACGCGCCTTCGACATTCTGCTGTCGCTGCTGGCGCTGACGATACTTTCCCCGCTGTGTCTGCTGGCGGCGATCCTGATCAAACTGACCTCGCCGGGACCGGTGTTCTTCGTCCACACGCGGGTCGGCAAGTACGGGCGTCAATTCCGCTTCTACAAGTTCCGCAGCATGTACGTCGACGCGGAAAAGCGCAAGGCGGCGCTGATGTCCCGCAACCAATCCGCCGACGGAGTGATCTTCAAGATGAAGGACGATCCGCGCATCACCCCGGTCGGGCGGATCCTGCGCCGGACCAGTTTCGACGAAGTGCCGCAGTTTTTGAACGTGCTGTTCGGCGACATGAGCCTCGTCGGACCGCGTCCGCCGCTGCCCTCCGAGGTCCGGCTCTACTCGATGGACGACCGCAAGCGGCTGATGGTCAAACCCGGACTGACCTGTCTGTGGCAGGTTTCCGGGCGCAGCGACATTCCGTTCAAGCAGCAGGTCCGGCTTGACAAACAGTACATCGTCGCGCACGGAATATGGCAGGATCTGCGGATACTGCTGCGCACCATACCGGCGATCATGAGCGGACGGGGAGCGTATTGACGTTATGGACGCATGTCTTTACATCGGAAGCCGCAACAATGAATGGGTGCGGGAACTTTTCCCCGGCAAAAGCCCCGGCGAACTGACGATCGCGGGCAAAAACTGGGTACGGTACTCGCTCGACCTGTGTTCGATGCTGGATGTCGGCAACTGCCATATCGCGGACTGCTTTTTTTATGACGACCTCCGGAACCGTCTGGGCGACGGCGCGTTCTGGCTCACCCGGATCCATCTGCTGCCGGTTTCCGACGCCGTGACCCCGGAAGAGCTGCTGTCCCGACACCGGAACGCGCTGCCGCAGGACGATCTGCTGATCTTCTGGGGGCAGGTGCTCCCCGACCTGCCGGACATCCGGCAGCTCTTCGACGATCTGCGGGAGGTGGACACCGCCCCCGGCGAGGCGCTGGAAGACGGGATATACCTGCTCCGCGACGGCAGACTGCGGCGCTGCGCCTGCCCCCTGCTGCGCATGGATTCGCTGCAAAGCTATTTCCGCCTCAACTTCCGGATGCTGAACGAGCCGGGCATGTACGACCTGCCGGGGTACGATGCGGAAAACAATCAGGTGTACATCGGCGAAAACGTGGTCATGATGCCCAACTGCCGAGTCGCTCCGCCCGCGGTCATCCGCGCCAACACCTGCCTCGGCCGCAGCGTGCAGATAGAGGGCGACGTCATCATCGGAGATTCTTCGCTGATCGAAAGCGGCTCCACGCTCAAACACGCCATCATCATGGATTACACCTGCATCGGGCGCAACATTTCGATCGAAAACAAGATCGTATCCGGGCACCGGGTCATCGACGCCGTCACCGCGGAATATGTCGATCTGAACGACAAGGCCCTCGCCAAAAGCGCCGCGCCGCGGCATTTCGATCACTACTCGGTATGCGAATTCATCTTCGCATCGACCATCGGGATCGTTTTGGCGCCGCTTTACCTTGTGGCGCTGGCGTTCCGGAAATGGGCAGACAAACTGCCGTTTTTCCACTTTCTGCTGCGGGTCTACCCCCGGTGCTGGCAGGTGCTTCCCGGCGAGGCCCAGCTGGTGCGGATCGGGACCGGCGACCGCGCCTTCGCCTTCCGGCTGGCGGATATGTACCTGCTGCCCAGCGACCCCCACCAGCGGGATAT
>CACZPY010000098.1 GCA_902783135.1 uncultured bacterium | reverse complement strand
CTCGCCGCGCACCATGTTCAACACGCCGACGATCTCCATATTCGCCACTTCCGGCGCTTTCCGACCGTCAACGGCGGCGTGCCAGGTGCGGTTCAGCATCGCGCAGATGTCGGGATGCGAAAAATCGAACCGCATGATGCATTTGCCCGCGCCCTCCCGGGAACGGATGACGGTGCATGCGATCGTCTGCGGAGAGAGCTGCATCCACAGCGTCAATGTGTCGCTGACGCTCGGAGGATGAAAGCAGTCGTGAGCCTCGAAGGCGTCGAAGAGCACGATGTCGCCGACCCGCCCCTCGTAAACGCGGCCGGCGAGCTGAAACTGGATATCCTCATTGAGGATCACCATGATCTCGCGGTACGGATGCTGTTCGGTGTTCCGCTCCCGCCAGCCGCGGTCCCCGTCGCTCACTTCCACCGGAGACGCCGTGCCGAGGGCGAAGGTGGATACGATCCGCTGCCGCTCCATCTGCAGCAGCCCGCGGATGATATCCGCGGTCTCGGGGTTGTTCTCGGCTGTCTTCATGACGCATACAATACAGTTGGCGCGGAGCTTTTTCAAGTACCGAACGGCAGGATGAAGAACGAAACGGCGCCGCCCGCGAAACGGGGAAACATACGTGGAGATCAGCTTGATTTTTCCCGAAAGCCATGCTAAATTAACTGTCGTACATGGCGAAAAGGAAAAAAACTATGTTCTTCGGCAACATTCGGCATAATGTCAACCGCGACGCGTTCTTTGCCGTTTTCTCCCCAATTATAACCATCGCCATCATTACCATCATCATTAGTTAGGCCGTCCGCGAAAGCTTCAGCACGGAAGACGCGGGCGGCCGTGACGGGCACGCAAGATCCTCTTCGCGTTTCCGTGAGACCGTACCGTGTTTTCTGTGCACTCATCTTAACGATCGACTTAAAAGGAATGAATGAACATGGAAAACCAAAAGATCCTCGCAATGCGCGTCCGGGAACTGCGAACGCAGACCGGACTTTCCGTCGAAGAGATGGCGGAAAAACTCGGCGTGACTCCCGAAGCGTACCGGGCCTATGAAGACGGTTCGCAACAGGCGTCGTTTTCATTCTACTACAACCTGGCGGAACAATTCGGGCTCGACGTATCGAGCGTGATCTCCGGCGAATCGCCGAATCTGGCCCGCTACACGGTGACCCGCCGGGGCGAGGGCTTCCCCTTTGTCCGCCGCCCGGAATTTTCCTACCTGCACCAGGCGATCCGGATGAAGGACCGCATCGGCGAACCCTTCATCGTGACCGCGCCCACCGCCGCCGCCGACGACGAGGTCCATTACTCCGAGCACAACGGACAGGAGTTCGACCTGATCCTCTCCGGTTCGCTGCAGGTGTTCCTCGACGGACGCGAGGAGGTGCTCCACACCGGTGACAGCATCTACTTCGACGGACGGCAGCCCCACGCCATGCGCGCCGTCGGCGGCGAGCCCTGTTCGTTTCTGGCCATCGTCATGCGCGGCGACACGCCGGACCACCGCCCGGAACGCTTCGCCGTGCCCGCCGAACGCAAGACCGGCGCACCGCCCGCCGACGAACGCCGCCTGCTCTATCAGGAGTACATGCAGGAAACGTGGAACCCCAACGGCTCGCTCAAGAGCGTCAAGTTCACGGTGCCCGACAACTTCAACTTCGCTTGGGACGTGCTGGTGCGCCTCGCGGAAAAGGATCCCGGCAAGATCGCCATGCGCTGGTTGTCCAACGACAAGGTCTGCCGCGACTTCACCTTCCGCGACCTCGCCGACAACGCCCTGCGCACCGCCAATATGCTGCACACGCTCGGGGTGCGCCGCGGCGACCGCGTCATGCTGGTGCTGAAGCGCCACTACCAGTTCTGGGGCGTGCTCAACGCGCTGCACATGATCGGCGCGGTCGCCGTCCCCGCCTCGTGCCAGATGACCGCGCACGATTTCGAATACCGCTTCGACAAGGCGAAGGTGAAAGCGGTCATCGCCTCCAGCGACGGACACATCACCGACGAGATCGATCAGGCCGCCGCGACGACCGGAGTCCGGCTCAAGATCTCCGTCAACGGCGCCAAGGACGGCTGGCTCGACTACGACGCGATGGTGCCGCGCTTCTCCACGGAGTTTTCGCGTCTCGCCGATCAGCGCACGCGCGACACGATGCTCGTCTTCTTCAGCTCCGGCACGACCGGATATCCCAAGATGGTCGAACACGACTTCGCCTACCCCCTCGGGCACATCATGACCGCGCGGCACTGGCACCGGGTCGACCCCGACGGACTGCACTTCACCGTCGCCGACACCGGCTGGGGCAAGGCGCTCTGGGGCAAGATCTACGGGCAGTGGCTCTGCGAGGCGGGCGTGTTCACGTTCGACTTCGACCGCTTCCACGCCGCGGACATCCTGCCGATGTTCAAGCAGTACGGCATCACGACCTTCTGCGCGCCGCCGACGATCTTCCGCTTCCTCGTGAAGGAGGATCTGTCGCAGTACGACTTCTCGACCCTCGAACACGTCACCACCGCGGGCGAGGCGATGCCGCCCGAGGTCTCCGCGGCGTTCGAACGCGTCTCCGGCAAGCTCCCCCACGAGGGGTTCGGCCAGACCGAGACCACGCTCATCATCGGCACGCTCCGCGGGATGACGCCGCGTCCCGGGTCGATGGGCCGGGCCAATCCGCAGTTCGACGTGGTCCTACTGGATCGCGACGGGAAGATTGTCCGCACCGGAGAGACCGGCGAGATCTGCGTCCGGGCCGACCGCGACAATCCTCCTCCGGGATTGTTCCGCAGCTACCTCGACAATCGGGAGGACACCGACAAGGCGTGGCACGACGGCTTTTACCACACCGGCGATCAGGCGTATCAGGATGAGGACGGCTACTTCTGGTACGAGGGCCGGGCGGACGACATCATCAAGACGTCGGGCTACCGCGTCGGTCCGTTCGAGGTGGAAAGCGTCCTCATGGAACTGCCGTACATCCTCGAATGCGCCGTGGTCGGCGCGCCCGATCCGGTGCGCGGCAAGG
>CACZPY010000097.1 GCA_902783135.1 uncultured bacterium | reverse complement strand
TTGGAATATAGTTATCGGTTATCGGTTATCGGTTGTCGATTCAAAGAACGCGGACCGGCGCGACCGGTCTGATTTTCGTTCGTCCCGCGTAATATACGCTTAATGGTTTAAGGTTCAAAGTTTAAGGTTTAAGGCGCGGACTGGCGCGACCGGTCGAATAACTGCCCGTCCCGCGTAATATACGCTGAATGGGGCGAAAGTTCAAGGGGGGCTGACCGACGTATCGCGCCGCTTTCGCATTGGGACGGGTAGGACGCGTGGGACGATTGTTTCATCTTTCCCGCCGCCGGTATGCAATCAAACCACGTTTTATCCCAATGGTCCTAATTGTCCCACCCGTCCTACTGCGCCGATATTTCTGTCGGTCGCTTGCGTGCGCGTCAGCGTATTGCGCCATTGTCCGACCAGTCCGACTTTCGTCCCGCTCGTGTTGCCGTCGGCGGCTTGCATTCGCGTCAGCGTAAGCGCATACCCCGCGGGACAAGCGGTCATTCGTCTGCCTCCGCCGGTTCGCGCCGAAAACCGAAAACCTTAAACCGTCAGCCTACGAAATAGGTCTTGAGCGGCGGGAAGCCGTTGAACTCGACCGAGGCGTAGCTGCTGGTGTACGCGCCGCAGCTCAGCCAGTAGAGGCGGTCGCCGATCTTGATCCCCGACGGCAGCGGATTGCGGAAGAATTCGTACATCACGTCCTGACTGTCGCAGGTCGGTCCCGCGACGATGAAGTCCTCGGAATCCTCGCCGGGGGCGTCGGAGTAGATCGGGTACTTGATGCTTTCGTCCCACGTTTCGATGAGCCCGTTGAAGCGCCCGACGTCGGTGTAGAGCCACTTGTCGACGCCGGTGGTCGACTTGCGGCTGATCAGCACGACCTCGCTGACGATGATGCCGGATTCGCCCACCAGCGAACGCCCGGGTTCGAGGATGATCTCGGGGAAGTCGTCTTCGAAGTCCTCCTTGAGATAACGCGTGATCTCCTGGGTATATACCTCGAGTTCGTTGGTCTTGCTGATGTAATTGGCGGGGAAGCCGCCGCCTATGTTGACCAGATTGAGTTTGATGCCCTCGTCCTTCAGGTAGTCGAAGATGTAGCGCACCTTGGCGATGGCGGAGTCCCACGATCCGATCTCGCGCTGCTGCGAGCCGACGTGGAAACTGATCCCGCAGGGGTTCAGCCCCAGCTTCTTGGCGAGCACCACGAGGTCGATCGCCATGTCGGGATGGCAGCCGAATTTGCGCGACAGCGGCCAATCCGCCGTTTCGCTGCCCTCGGTGAGGATGCGGCAGAAGACCCGC
Organism: uncultured bacterium; assembly: GCA_902783135.1. GTDB lineage: Bacteria > Verrucomicrobiota > Lentisphaeria > Victivallales > Victivallaceae > UBA1784. The sequence goes on along the minus strand of CACZPY010000097.1, from coordinate 7,150 downwards.
GCCCCCGGCGCTTCGCGGGCGATGTTCCGCAGATCCGCCTCGCTGTCGGTGGCGAAGAGCCGCACTCCCTTTTCGTAGCAGTAACGGATATCCGCCGATTTCTTGATCGTGTTGCCGTAGCTGATCCGGTCGGGGGTGACGCCGAGCGACAGCACCCGGTCCAGTTCGTAGCGCGAGGCGATGTCGAAATTGGAACCCAGCTCCGCGAGCGCGCCGATGACCTGCGTGGACGGACTTGCCTTGACCGCGTAGTAGACTTTGGAGAAGGGCATAAGCCGACGCAGTTCCCGATACTTGCGGCGGATGATGTCGAGGTTGATCAGCAGAAACGGCGTTTCGTGACGCGCCGCCTCATCGCGGAAAAGCTGCCACTCCTTCGGCGAATAGTACTCGTTGAGATCGATAGACATTGTCCCTCAAATCCTCTTTGTTCCCGGAGTTATGCACCCCGAATGCCACAGCGACAAAAAAACCGAATCCGCCTCGTGCCTTTCTCCGCGACCGCAGCGCAATTCAGTTGTCCGTCGCATAAAGTATCGCCATTACGGTCGATTTCAACCGCCGCGACGGGAAAATTAGGTTTTTTTAGTCTTTTCAGGCGTTTTGCCCCGGAGTTTTGCCCTCGAAATCCCGCCGGATCTCCGCGCGCAGCTCCGCGTCTGTCAGGACCTCCAGCGCGCAATACGCCATTATCGCGCCCGTATCGAGCATGCGGTCGTAGGCGAAATCGGTGTTGGCGTGGGCTTTTTTCGCTTCGGAGTGCCCCGGGAAACTCGTTCCCGGAGGTGCGATCGCGAAGCAGGCGTGGATCCCGGGCGCGGCGTGGCTGAAGTCGCCGAAGTCGCTCGATCCTCTCGCCTCGCCGACAGCGGGAATGACGTTCATGGTTCCCATGGCGCGCGCGGCCGCCTCGAAGATGCGATTGAGGACCCGGTTGGGTTTGCGCGACTTGTAGGGGATCGAATACTGTTCGATCTCGCTCGTGCATCCCGTCATCAGCGCGGCGCCCTCGACCATCTTGGCGAAGCGGGCGTAGACCTCGTCGATGAGCTTTTCCTGCTTCGAGCGGATGTAAACGCGGCTGAGGGTGCGGTCGGGGATCACGTTCGCCGCTTCGCCGCCTTCGATGATCACGCCGTGGATCAGCGCATCGCGGTTCATCTGCTGGCGGTAGAGACCGATGGCGTTGAAGAGCAGTATCTGCGCGTCGAGGGCGTTGATCCCCTTTTCGGGGCTGCCCGCCGCGTGCGATGCCTTGCCGTGGAAGATCACATCGTAGCGCCGGATGCCGGTGCTGCCGATATCTCCCCGCGTCCGGTCGGCGCCGCCGTGGCTCATCATCACCGCGTCGACGCCCTTGAGACAGTCGGCGTTGCGGAGCATCAGCACCTTGCCGCCGCCGCCCTCCTCGCCGGGGGTGCCGAGCACGACGATCCTGCCGTCGACACCGTGCTTGTCCATGTAGGTCTTGGCGGCATACGCCGCCGCCACCGACGCGGTGCCGATCAGGTTGTGTCCGCAGGCGTGACCGATGCCGGGGAGCGCGTCGTATTCGGCGGCGAGGGCGAAGGTCGCGCCGCCGTTGCCGTGCGTGTACTCGGCGCGGAAGGCGGTCTCCATCCCGGCGTAGGGATATTCGACCGTGAACCCGTACCTCTTAAGGAGTTCCACCAGCAGTTTCGACGCCTTGAATTCGGTGAACGCCACTTCAGGGTTGCTCCAGATCGTCCTGGACGTTTCGACGAGCGGCAGCCGCTCCGTTTCGATGGCGGCGCGCAGTTCCGGCAATATGGTCTTGGGATCCACTTTACGCTCCTTTCCCGTATGTCATCACTTTTCGAATTCGGCGCGCACCTCGGCGCGCACGTCGGCATCCGAAAGCACCTCCAACGCGCACGCCGCCAATGCCGCGCCCGCCTTGAGCATGTTGTTGTAGCCGTACTCGCTGTTCGCGTATTTCTTCATGAGCTCGGAGTGACCGGGCGCGAAGGGCAGCCCCGGTTCGCAGATGCTGAAGTAGGGGTGCGCCCCCGGCGCGGCGTGGCTGAAGTCGCCGAAGTCGCTCGATCCCCGTGCGCTCGGGAGTTCGTCGGAAACGTTCATGTCGAGTATCCGCGCCGCCTCCATGAACAGCGAATTCAGGATCTTGTTGGGTTTTCGCCCTTTGTAGGGGATCGAAAACTGCTTGATCTCGCTCGTGCATCCCGTCATCAGCGCCGCGCCTTCGACCATCTTGGCGAAGCGGTCGTAGACCTCGTCGATCAGCTTTTCCTGCTTCGATCGGATGTAGAAACGGCTGCGCGTGCAGTCGGGGATCACGTTCGCCGCTTCGCCGCCGTCCAGGATTATACCGTGGATCAGCGCCTCGCGGTTCATCTGCTGGCGGTACAATCCGACCGCGTTGAAGAGCAATATTTGCGCGTCGAGGGCGTTGATCCCCTTTTCGGGGCTGCCCGCCGCGTGCGCCGCCAGCCCGTGGAAGATCACCTCGAAGCGCCGGATGCCGGTGCAGCCCGCGTCGATCTTGGTCTGGTTGCCGATGGGGTGGCTCATCATCACCGCGGCGGCGTCCTTGAGGCAGTCGGTGTTACGGAGCATCAGCACCTTGCCGCCGCCGCCCTCCTCGCCGGGGGTGCCGAGCACGACGATCCTGCCGTCGACGCCGTGCTTTTCCATGTAGGTTTTGACGGCATGAGCCGCCGCCACCGATGCCACGCCGCTCGTATTGTGTCCGCAGGCGTGACCGATGCCCGCGAGCGCGTCGTATTCGGCGGCGAGGGCAAAGGTAGCGCCGCCGTTGCCGTGCACGTACTCGGCGCGGAAGGCGGTCTCCATGTCCGCGTAGGGATATTCGACCGCGAAGCCGTACTTCTTCAGGAGTTCCACCAGCAGCTTCGACGCCTTGAATTCGGTGAACGCCACTTCGGGGTTGTTCCAGATCGTCTTTGCCGTTTCGACGAGCGGCTGCCGTTCCGCTTCGATCGTCGCCGTAAGTTCGGGCAGGATGGCTTTCATATCCATTTTTCAGATGCCTCCGCAAAAATGAGTTTATCAGGATGTTGTCGAGTTCATTAAATTTAATCCCAAAGCGGGAAAAATGCAACCGGCACCATTTGCAATGCTCCAGAAAAAGCGTTATATTTTGCCTGCCGTCCGTTACCGGACAACGTGTACGGAAGTTTGCCATAGAAAAACAATACAATCAAACACCGGTCGGGAAAAATGAAAGACCTCATCACCAAAGCCGATATCCTCGTCGAGGCGCTGCCCTTTATTCAGAAATTCCGCAACACCATCATGGTCATCAAGTTCGGCGGCAGCGCCATGGAGGATGAAGAACTCGTCGCCGGCGCCATGCGCGACGTGGTTATGCTCGAAGCGATCGGCATCCGTCCGGTGGTCGTCCACGGCGGCGGCAAGGCGATCAGCGCCGAACTCAAGCGTCAGAACATCCCGGTCCGCTTCGTCAACGGACTGCGCTACACCTGCGAAAGGACCATCGGCATCGTCGACGACGTGCTCCACAATCAGGTGAACCGCAAGCTGGTGCAGCTCGGCGAGGAGGCGGGCGGCAAACTGCGCGGCATCTCGGGCAAGCAGGTGCTGAAGGCGCAGAAGACCCTTTCGCACAATCCGGAGACGGGCGAGGACGAGGAAGTCGGTTTCGTCGGCAAGATCGTCGGCGTGAATCCGACGCAGATCCTCGACGCGTTGAACGCGGGATTCATCCCGGTCGTGACGCCGCTCGGCACCGGCGACGACGGCCAGGTCTACAACATCAACGCCGACACGGCGGCGTGTCAGGTGGCGGCGGCGCTCTTCGCGCGCAAGCTCGTGTTCATCAGCGACGTGCCGGGGATCCTCGCCGACAAGGACGACGAGACGAGCGTCATCAACACCATCCGTACCGACGAGATCGACGCGCTGATCCACCGCAAGGTGCTTTCGGGCGGGATGCTGCCCAAGATCGCCGGCTGCGTGAGCGCGCTTCAGGCGGGGATCAACAAGGTGCACCTGATCGACGGGCGGATCAAGCACTCGCTGCTGCTGGAGATCTTCACCGACAACGGCGTCGGCACCCAGATCGTGCGTCCCGACTCGGTGATGTGAGCGCGCCATGAACGGCAACACCTTCGGAAGCGTGTTTCAAGTCACCACCTTCGGCGAGTCCCACGGCCCCGCCCTCGGCGCGGTGGTCTGCGGGGTCCCGGCGGGGTTGAAGATCGACGAAAGTTTCATTCAGCGCGAACTCGACCGCCGCCGTCCCGGCTCCGGCATCCCCGGCGCCACGGCGCGGCGCGAGAGCGACCATTTAAAAATACTTTCCGGCGTTCTGAACGGCGTCGCCATCGGCACTCCGGTCGCGCTCGTCATCGAAAACTCGGATCAGCACAGTTCCGACTACGACGAACTCAAGGAGTGTTTCCGCCCCGGTCATGCCGACTTCACCTATCAGCGCAAGTACGGTCTGCGCGACTGGCGCGGCGGGGGCCGCGCCAGCGGACGCGAGACCGCCGCCCGCGTCGCGGCGGGCGCTCTCGCGAAACTCCTGTTGCGCGAATACCGAATCGAAGTCGCCGCCGGCGTGGAATCCATCGGCGGCGCCAAGTGCGGATCGATCGACTTTTCCGCGCCGTGCTCCAATGAACTCAACGCCCTCGATCCGGAGGCGCTGCCCGCGATGCGCGCGGAGATCGCCGCCGCCGCCGCCGCTCTGGACAGCGTGGGCGGCGTCGTGCGCTGCCGTGCGACCGGAGTTCCGGCGGGATTGGGCGAACCCGTATTCGACAAGCTCGACGCGCTGATCGCCCACGCGGTCGTTTCCATCGGCGCGGTCAAGGGGATCGAATTCGGCGCGGGCTTCGGAGCCGCCGCGTTGCGCGGCAGCGAAAACAACGATCCCATCACGCCGGAGGGGTTCGCGACCAACCGTGCGGGCGGGGTCCTCGGCGGCATCTCCGACGGCGACGCGCTGGAGTTCCGCGCGGCGGTCAAGCCCACGCCGTCCATCGGCATCGCGCAGCAGACGGTCGATCTGAAGGGCAACGCGAAGGACCTGACCGTCAGCGGACGGCACGATGTCTGCATCGTCCCCCGGGTGGTCCCGGTGATCGAAGCGATGACATCGCTCACCTTGGCGGATCTGCTGCTGATCCAGCGCACGCGGAGAATTTGAAACAAAACGCAGGAGTCATCATGCATAAAATCCCCGATATCGACTGGAAGCGGGTCGACACGCTGATCGACCTCGCTTTGAAAGAGGACCTCGGCGACGCCGGCGACGTGACCACGCTGTCGGTCGTGCCCGAAGCGGCGCGGTGCCGTGCGATACTGCTCTGCAAGGAGCCGGATATGGTGCTCTGCGGACTGCCGGTGGCGGAACGGGTCTTCCGCCGCGTCGATCCGGCGCTCGAATTCACTTCTCTCAAGCGCGAGGGCGACATCTGTCAAAAGGGCGACGTGCTGGCGGAGATCTCCGGGGGAGCCCGCGGCGTGCTGACCGCCGAACGCACCGCGCTGAACTTCATCCAGCGCCTCTCGGGTGTGGCGACCGCCGCCCGCCGCTGCGCCGACGCCGTGGCGGGTTCCCGGACGGTGGTGCTGGATACGCGCAAGACCACTCCCGGCTTCCGCAACCTCGAAAAGTACGCGGTCGCCGTCGGCGGGGCGGAAAACCACCGCATCGGACTGTACGACCGCGTGATGATCAAGGACAACCACCGCGAGATGGCGGCGATGGAGGGCGACGGCGCCATCCCCCGCGCCGTGGAGCGCGCCCGGCGGGCGTATCCGCAGCTGGAGATCGAGGTCGAAGCGGATACGCTCGACGAGGTCCGTGCGGCGCTGGCGAGCGGAGCCGAACACATCATGCTCGACAACATGGACGACGACACCATGCGCGAGGCGGTCGGCATCGTCGCCGGACGCGCCAAACTGGAGGCTTCGGGCGGCATCACGCTGGAGCGGCTCCACCGCATCGCCGCCATCGGGGTCGATTACGTATCGATCGGCGCTCTGACCCATTCGGTCAAGTCCGCGGATATCTCGCTCGATATCGAGGTGACGAAATGATCGCCCGGCTGCGCGGAACTCTGGCGGAAAGCAGTTACACCAACTGCATCGTCGATGTCGGCGGCGTCGGGTACGAAGTCAGCATCCCGCTTTCGACCTTCGACAAACTGCCCCGTCCCGGCGAAGCCGTGGAACTGCAGATACTGACGCAGGTGCGCGAGGACGCGATCACGCTTTTCGGCTTCGCCACGCCGGAGGAAAAGGCGCTGTTCCGCGAACTCGTGCAGATCTCCGGCATCGGCGGCAAACTCGCGCTGAACATCCTGAGCGGGATGTCGGTGGCGAACTTCTGCGACGCCGTCGCCCAGCGCGACGTCAAGGCGCTGTCGCGCATCAGCGGCATCGGCAAGCGCACCGCCGAACGCATGGTGGTGGAACTCCACGACAAACTTTCCGGACCGGGATTTTCCGCCATCGGCGGCGCCGAAGCGCCCAAGGGAAATTTGGACAGCATCAACGACGCCGCGCTGGCGCTCGAAAACCTCGGCTACAAACGCGACGCCGTCCGCCGGACATTGCAGGCGATCACCGCCGAACTGCCCGAGGCGGAGCAGACCACCGAGGCGCTGATCCGCGCCGCGCTCGCCAAGATGAATTTCTGAGTGCCGCAAGGCATGAAAAAGGGAACGATGGAGTATCGCGATTTCACCGTTTCCGCCCGGGATCTGGGCGGGTTCGACGTGGCGGTGGCGGGCGGCGCCGTCACCGCGGAGGGGATCGCCCCCGCCGGGCTCGACGGCGCCCGCGTCCGCGCCTTCATGGAGGAACGCGGCCACCGGCTGTGACCGCCGCGGGACAACGACAAAAAAACCGGGGCCGGCAGCGTGCTGCCGATCCCGGTTTTGTCTTTTCGATCCGTGAAGTGACTTACTTCATGATCTCGCCGAGGGTCTTGTAGAAGTTCATGCGGCGCTGCGCGTCGGCTTCGGACTTCGCGAAGAGTTCCTCCGCCTCCTTCGGATTCGCCTTGAGCAGCTGCTTGAAGCGGTTTTCGCTGCGGACGAACTCCTGATACGAGGCGCTGGCTTCCTTGGTCTCCCAGATGAACGGCTTTTCCGCCGCCGGGTTGTAGCGGTAG
>CACZPY010000096.1 GCA_902783135.1 uncultured bacterium | reverse complement strand
GTCATCGCCGCGCGTGCCGACGTGGTCGAGAAGGGCTTCGCTCCGACGAAGATCAAAGCGATCCGCGACGAACTCCTCGCCGAGAAGGCGTGGCGCATCACCGGCAAGGGTGACGTGCTCTACGTCGTCGATCCCTACACCGCCGAAGCCGGAATCGACAAGACCTTCGCCGCGCTGATGAAGAAGGCGGGCGTGTCCTACGCCAAGGCGACGGGCGGGTGCATCGGCCGTGCGCTCAAGGTGCTGGGCTTCGTCGCCGACGCCAAGACCGCGCTCGAACGCTTCGCCGAAAAGGTCAATGCGAGCGGCGCCAAAGTGCTGGTGGTCTCCAACCCCGCCGCCTACGAGGCGATCAAAAACGACGCCGCCGAGTTCGGCATCCGGATCAAGGCGACCGTCATGCACACTTCCGAGTATCTGCTCAAGCTCAAGTTGAAGTACAGGAAACGCGCGGGCAAGCTCTTCTACATCGAGAGCGACTACCTCCGGAACTACAACGACCTCGCGTTTCCGCACGAATTGCTGAAACTCCTCGGAGCCGATGAGCAGCATTTCGGCGCGAGCCGCGACTGGCTCGGCGTACCGGATCAGCAGGAGTCGTTCAGCTGCGGCGAAGGCGCGGTGGTGCTGCCCCGCATCGACGCCGAGCTCGCGGCGAAACTCGCGAGATATGTGGAGAATCAGGCCGACGATCCCGCGAACGACCGCATCGTCACCGCTTCGCCTTACACCAAGATCCAGCTCGGCAGGTACACCTGCCTCAAGGTCGTGACGCTGGAAGAACTGGCGGCGCAGGTGTTGTAAGGAGACTCCGATCATGGCACTTGTCACGATGAACGAACTGCTGCCCGCCGCGCGGAAAGAGAAACGAGCGGTCGGCGCTTTCAACGTCGCCAATTACGAGACCGCGCTCGCCATATTGAAGGCGGCGGAGGCGGAAAAGTCGCCTGTCATCATTCAGGTCTACGATCGGCTCTTCGAGTCGTACAAGGCGGCGGATCTCGCGGGTACGCTGCTGCGGCTCGCGCGCCGCGCCGACGTGCCGATCTCGCTGCACCTCGACCACGGCACGAGCCTCGAACACGTGGCGGCGGCGCTCCATGCGGGGTATACCTCCGTGATGCTGGACGGGTCGCGGCTGCCGTTCGACGAGAACGTCCGCGTCACCCGGCAGGCGGTCGATTTCGCGCACGGAGCCGGGTGCTCCGCCGAGGGCGAGATCGGCCATGTGGCGCAGGGCGACGAGACCGCGCTGACCGTGGTCGATGAGGCGGTGAAGTTCGCGGCGGCGACTCGAGTCGACGCGCTGGCGGTTTCCATCGGCACGGCGCACGGTTACTACAAGGCGAAGCCGAAGATCGACGTCGAACGCTGCCGCGAGATCGCGGAAGCGCTGCCCGATCTGCCGCTCGTGCTCCACGGCGGCACGGGAACGCCGCTGGAGGATGTGCGGGCGGTGATCCGGTGCGGCATCGCCAAGGTTAACATCGCCACGGAGTTTCTCGACACCTATCTCAAGAGTTCCCGCGCGGAACTCGAAAAACTCGACGGCAAATTCATCCCGCCGGACAAGTTCTACGATCCCGTGGTGGAGGCGTGCGCGGCGCACGCGGCGCGGTTGATCCGCTTCTTCGCCGGGAGGTGAAGCCCCCTCGCGATCTCCCGCTTTTCGAGCGGGAGATCTCATCCAGAATAAAAAATCTACAAAAATAATAGTGTTTTGGCTTGACAAGTTGCGCCCGCCGTGGTATAGTATGTTACAGCAGCAGCCGGGGATGCGTTTCCCGGTTATTTTTCGAGCTAAAACACGACCAAAACAATAGACTATAAGGAGGGCGAACACATGAGCGACAAACACTATCATCTCGAAACTTTGGCGATCCACGCGGGGCAGGTCCCCGATCCGGCGACGCTGTCGCGGGCGGTCCCCATATACCGCACCACCGCGTACGCGTTCAAAAGCTCGCAGCACGGCGCCGATCTTTTCGCGCTGCGCGAAGCGGGTAACATCTACGCGCGGCTCATGAACCCGACCGAGGACGTCCTCGAAAAGCGCCTCGCGGCGCTCGAAGGCGGCAAGGCGGCGCTGGCGCTCGCCTCCGGCACGGCGGCGGTCTACTTCACGATCACCAACATCGCGCGCCTGGGCGACGAGATCGTCGCCGCCAACAACCTCTACGGCGGGACCTACACCCAGTTCGACGCGATTCTGCCCCAGCAGGGCATCAAAGTCAACTTCACCCCCGTCAACGATTTCGCCGCCGTCGAAGCGGCGATCAACTCCCGCACCCGCGCGATCTACATCGAAACGGTCGGCAATCCGGGGCTGGAGATCGCGGACATCGCGGGCTACGCCGAGGTCGCGCAGAAGCACCATCTGCCGCTGATCGTCGATTCGACCTTCACTCCGCCGACGCTGCTGCGCCCGATCGAATACGGCGCGAACATCGTCGTCCACTCGCTTTCCAAGTGGATCGGCGGTCACGGCGCCGCCATCGGCGGCGCCGTGATCGACGCCGGCAACTTCGACTGGAGTGACCCCAAGTTTGCGCTCTACAACGAACCCGACCGCGGTTATCACGGACTGCGCTTCGCGCACGACCTCGGCCCCGGCAACGAGATCGCCTTCGCGCTGCGTCTGCGCACGGTGGGCCTGCGCAATCAGGGCCCGACGCTCGCACCCGACGCGGCGTGGATCTTCCTGCAGGGGCTGGAGAGCCTCGCGCTCCGCACCGCGAAGCACAGCGAAAACGGCCGCGCCGTCGCGGAGTTCTTGCAGACGCACCCGAAGGTCGCGTGGGTCAAGTACCCGGGATTCAATCCGCTCGCCGCCAAATATCTGCCCGACGGCGCCAACGGCATGGTCGTCTTCGGTGTCAAGGGCGGCGCGAAGGAGGCGCAGAAGCTCGTCGACAGCGTGGAACTTTTCACCATCATCGCCAATGTCGGCGATGCGAAAAGTCTGATCATCCATCCGGCGAGCACCACCCACTCGCAGCTGAGCGAGGAGGATCAGATCAAGGCGGGGCTGCCGCCGGAGCTGATCCGCCTTTCCATCGGCCTCGAGAACAAGGACGACATCATCGGCGCGTTGGACGACGCGCTGAAGCTGCTCTGACTTCCCGCTTGAAGCAAGGGCGGCTGCGACACGTGTGTCGCAGCCGCCCGACTTTTTTTATGACGTCAACGCAGACGGAGCGTTTCGGAAAGCCGGTTCAGCCGGTGATCCTGACGGCGTTTTTCTTCTTTCCGGCGAGCTTGGAGAACCACTCGAAACTGTGGTGCGGCAACTGTTCGTGACCGCCGTCGAAGATGTCGATATAGACGCGGGGATTTCCGGCCGCCTCGAGTTTTTTCGCCAGTTCCGCCGAGTGCGAAAAGGGGACCACCGGATCGTGCCGCCCGTGGTGGATGGAAACGGGCAGATCTTTCAGCGCCTCCACATGACGCGCCGGGGAACGCTTCACGTACTCCTCCGGCACTTCTTCCGGCGTGCCGCCGAGGCAGGCTTCGATGTGGGGTGAATAGTCCTGCTGGCACTGCGGCTGAAACTCGTGCCACTTCACGAGATCGGAGACGGGGCACCAGACTTCGACGGCGCGGAAGAGCTTCGGTGCCGTTTCCGCCGCCAGCAGCGCCATGTGCCCGCCGCCCGAACAGCCGAGAAGAAAGATGTTGCCGCGGTCGATGGCGAAGTTTTCGCAGACGTATCCGACGGCGTCGATCACATCCCGACGCGCGAGAAGGGTGCCGCACGCCTCGAGTTTGCGGGGATTGGATCTCAGATTGGGCCCCCGGAACTCCGGCAGCAGCAGTGCGAAGCCGTACTGCCGACACAGCGGCAGATAGTTTTTTTCCTGATTGAAGCGGTCGTAGCTCCAGGTGTGAAGCCCCACCACCAGCGGCGCCGGCCGGTCGGTTCCGGGATGGAAAAAGAGCGACGGCTGCAGTGTGCCGTCGATGCTCGACGCGATAAGTATTTCCCGAATATCCATTTCCTCCTCCCGCTCGTTTTGCCGGCCGCGATCTTTACGGCAGGACCGCCAACATCCGGTCGATCGGCGCTTTCGCCCGCTTGCGCATCGCTTCGTCGAGTTCGATGCGCGGCGCAAGGTCGCGCAAAGAAAAAAGCACGTCCTCGGGCGTGGTCTTCTTCATGTTCGGGCAGAGTACGGCGGGTTCGAGCGGATAAAACGCTTTCTCCGGATTTTCCTTGCGCATCCGGTACAATATGCCGCACTCGGTGCCGATGATGAACTCCTTCTTCTCCGACTCGCGCACGAACTTCAGCATCCCGCCGGTCGAGAGCGCCTGGTCCGCGAGCGCGACCACGGCGGGGGTGCATTCGGGATGTACGATCACCAATGCGCCCGGATGTTGCTCCTTCGCGGCCGCGATGTGCTCCGGCAGGATCTTGTTGTGGGTCGGGCAGCATCCCGGCCACAGCGCCATCTTCCGCCCGAGTTTGTCATTGAGGTTCGCGCCCAGATTGGCGTCGGGCAGAAACAGTATCTTCCGGTCGGCGGGAAGTCCCGCGATCAACTTTTCCGCGTTGCCGCTCGTGCAGCAGATGTCCACCTCGGTCTTGGTCGCGGCGGTGGTGTTCACATACGCCACGACCAAGGTGTCCGGGTGCTTCGCACGGTACTCGGCGACCGCCTCGGGCGACGCCATGTCCGCCATCGGACACCCGGCGTGCGGATTGGGGTGCAGCACGATCGAATCGGGCGAAAGGATCTTCGCCGTCTCCGCCATGAACCGGACTCCGCAGAAGACGATCACGGGGGCGCGGCACTCCGCCGCCTTGCGCGACAGCTCCAGCGAATCGCCGACGAAGTCCGCGAGGTCCTGCACCTCGGGCCGGGTGTAGTTGTGCGCAAGAATCAGCGCCCCGAGCTTACGCTTCAGGGCGCCGATCTCCTCTTCCACCGTCATCGCGGTCTTACTCCGAGAAGAGCCAGGTCGAAAGGTAGCGTTCGCCGGTATCCGGCAGCAGCACCACGATCCGCTTGCCGGCGAATTCCGGTTTCTTGGCGAGTTCCAGCGCCGCGTAGAGCGCTGCTCCCGAACTGATGCCGACGAGCAGTCCCTCCTGCGCGGCGGCGGCGCGGGCGGTCTTGCCGGCGTTTTCGGCGGAGACCGTGATGATCTCGGTGATGATTCCGGGGTTCAGCACCTTCGGGACGAAGCCCGCGCCGATGCCCTGAAGTTTATGCGGTCCGGGTTTGCCGCCCGACAGCACCGGGCTGGTGTCGGGTTCGACCGCGTAGATCCTGACATTCGGATTCTTGGTCTTAAGGTATTCCGCCACGCCCGTCAGCGTGCCGCCGGTGCCGACGCCCGCCACGAACGCATCGACCTTGCCTTCGGCATCCGTCCAGATCTCCGGACCGGTGTGCTTTTTGTGATACTCGGGGTTCGCCGGGTTCTCGAACTGCTGCGGGATGAACGAGCCGGGATTCTGCGCCTGCAGTTCCAGCGCTTTGGCGATGGCGCCCTTCATGCCCTGCGCCCCGTCGGTGAGCACGATCTCCGCGCCGTAGGCGGCGGCGAGTTTGCGGCGCACGATGCTCATGGTCTCGGGCATGGTCAGTATCAGGTGGTAACCCTTGACCGCCGAGACGAACGCGAGGCCGACGCCGGTGTTGCCGCTCGTGGGTTCGATGATCAGCGCGCCGGGTTTCAGGACGCCCGCCTTCTCCGCCGCGTCGATCATCGCGAAGGCGATGCGGTCCTTCACGGAGCCGCCCGGGTTGAACGACTCGACCTTGGCGACCACTTCCGCGCCGCTCTGATTGAGCTTGTTGATCCTGACCAGCGGGGTGTTGCCGATCTTTTCCAGAATGTTGTTTGCGATGCTCATGGTTTTTTCTCCTTATCGTTTTGGGTTTGTTCAAACACTACTTTTTTGGTTGCGTATCGATAAAATACCACGTTTTTCGAAAAAAGCAAGCGCCTCTGAAGAAAAAATCTACTTTTTTTGTAATCTTTAGGTTTTTCAGGCCGTTTTCCGGCTCCGGCGGATGCGGATCGCCGGCGGAAAGACGGCATCGCGGAGCGGCGCGGGACCGCTCTTCCGGACGATATCGGCCGCCGCAACAAGGGTTTATTGCCGGAAACTTTGCTTCAAGGCTTTGTAAAAACGGATTTTTGTGCTATGTTGTGGAATAGTCAATCATCATGGCTTGGTCATTCCGCATCTGTCCGTGGTCGGACAGGCGGAACGTGTCGGGAGTCGATTATGAACGGAACGGTATTTTTGCGGCGTTTTGCCGGGGTGTTGGCGGCGGTGCTGCTGGCGGGGGCGGGCGCCGGATGCGGCGGTTCGCTTTACGACAATTCGGAAAACTGGGCGGTCGTGAATAACGATGTTCCCACTTATTACGCCGATTACGATGTCTTTTACCTTTATCCTTCGTGCATAAAGGGGGATCACCCGTCCGGGGAAGGCACTCCGGTCCAGTATCTGGACTGGATGAAGGAGGGCGTGAGCGAGGATATCCGCCGTCTGGTGGTGTTGCCGCTCGGCAGGCAGTTCGGTCCGCGGGTGAGGTTGTTTTCCCCCTTCGTGCCGCAGATCAGTTTCAACGATTACAGCGCGCTTCTGAAGACCGCCGAAGCCGCCAATTGGGATATCGACTGGGCTAAGACTCCGCTCGAATCCGCCATCTCTTATACCGCCAAGGCGTTGAAATGGTACATCGATGTCAAGGACGACGAACAGCCGTTCGTCTTGGAGGCTCACGGACAGGGCGCGCTGATATTGTACGAGGCGATGAAGCGCTGTTCCGACATAAAACCGGACAAGGGGTTCGTCGCGGCGTACTTTTTCGGGCTGCCCGGCGTCACCACGGAGCGCATCGACAAGGATTTCGGCGGGCGCGGCATCAAGCCTGCCGTCGACCGCGACGGCGTGGGGGTCATCGTCGTATGCAATGTCCGCACTCCCGGCAGCAAGTTGGAAGAAACCTTCGCGCTCCGCGGCGGCGCGGTGATCAACCCGATAAACTGGCGCACCGACGCGTCGCCGGCGCTGCCGAAGCAGCATGTCGGCGCGGTCTTCCACAACCGTGCCGAGATCCATCCGCTCCGTCAGATCATCGTGCGTCCGAACTTTTGCGGGGCGGTGGTGGATACCGAAAACTCGCTGGTCAATCTGACGCATTTGCCCGCCAAGTTCTCGTTTCCGCTGTCCCCCCGCAGTTTCGGTACGCAGTTGTGGGGCGTGTTCGGGATGTGCGTCAGCCGGAACGCCAACGACCGGGTGCGGATCTACAAGTTCCGGCACACGGGGATAGAACTCCCGGACGGGAATTGATCCGGCGAAACGGCGGGAGCCGTTTTACTCTGCGATCCGCTGCTTCATCAATGCGAAGTAGTCGGCGACATGCCGGACCTCCGGCGGGATCTCGTCGGTGGACATGATGACCGCCTGCGAGTCCTTGTCCTCCGGGGCGAAGCCGTGCATCCCGTTCAGCGGGCGCAGTCCCATATCCGAGGGGACGATCTGCACGCCGGGATCCATCAGGAAGATCGCGTCGCCGAAACTCCGGTCGGCGCGGTAGATGCCGTAGCGTTTTTCCTCCTCCTCGCTCAGCCAGTGCCCGCAGTCCGCGAAGGGGCGCAGCGCCTCCCGGATCGCCGGTCCCGCTTCCGGGGTGAGAAAGGTCGCCCGCAGCAAGGTGGAGTCGTAACAGCAGCCGTAGTCGCGCCCGAAGACCAGTCCGGTCTTTTCGATCGCGGACTTGAGGTCGGCGGTGCGGGTCAGCGGCGTCATGCCGTGGTCGGATATCACCGTCAGCCGCAGCGAGCGGTGAAATTTGTCACACTCGGCAAAAAGGCTTTCGATCTCGTCCCGATACCACTCGAGTTTTTTCCGGATCGCCTCGTCGATCAGCACCGGGTACTGGTGGAGCAGCGCATCCAGTTCGGCGGTGTAGATGAACAGAAAACTCTTGCCTTCGGCTATCGCCTGACGCGCCGCCGCGAAGTTCCGCTGATCGCCGATGTGCCAGTCGGAAATGTGGAACGGTCTGCCGCTGCGGAGCAGCAGATCGCGCAGATTTTCGATCTCGCCCATGCCGTGCGCGGCGAAGAGGTCGCGCTTTTCGCAGTAGTCCATCAGCGCGAGTTTCCTGAACGGCATCTGGTAGAGCTGGAAGTATCCGGTGAACCCGTAGAAGCGCTTGACGAGCCGGGAGAGCAGATTGCGCACCCGCCCCCGGTTCCAGAACGACGCCGGCCAAAGCAGCGGCGCGATCCGGGCGAGCGCCTTGAACGGCGACGCTTCCGGCGCGAAGCGGAAAAGTCCCAAATGACCGTGCTCCGCCGGAGTTTTTCCCGAGAGGATCGTCGGGATCGCGGTGCTGGAATAGCCGAACTGCATTTCGATCTTCCGGCGGTACGGCAGCCGTTCCTTCATGAATCCCGAACGCTCGACGAGCTCCCAGCCCAGCGCGTCGATGAACAGAAAAATCTCGACATCGTACTTCATCGTGACCTCCAAGTTCAGGGCAGGGGCGCGTAGCCCGGCAGTTTTCGGATATCGGCGGCGGGGCGGCGTTCCAGCCACTCCCGCTTGGGCATCATCGGACCGTTCTGCAGATAGCCGGTGACGGCGGCCGCCGGAGCGATGGTCTCCCACACCGTGAATTCGCTTGTCGCGACGGTGCGGCTTTCCACGTTCGCCCAGCGGTGCCAGATCGGATACATCTTGCCGAGTTCCTTGGCGCACTCCTCCTCGGACAACCCCTCGCGCGGCAGTAGCGAGATCGAAAATCCGGGGAATTTCTGATTGCGTTCCGGCTTGAAAAACAGCCCGTACGCCATCTTAACCGCGGCGCGGGGAATGCCGAAGGTGTTGCGGTACGGCGTGATGCCCGGCATGGGTTCCGCGATGCCGTCCGCATAGGAATTGAGATCGAGAAAACGCACCGGATAGACTTTACCCAATCCGCTGGTCATCGTGCTGCCGGAGGGGTTGGCGCCGTTGTGGAAGTCGTTGGCGAGGCAAGCCCCGTCCCAGAACGCCTTCCGACCGGTCTGCGCGTGCGCCGCGATCAGCACCAGCGCCCGCCGCAGCGGGTGAAAGTGTCCCCAGCTCATCGTGTGGTACCATCCCTCGCTTATTCCGTACCACGGCGCCCGGATCGGATAGTTGCTTTCCTGCTGGCGCAGCATGACCTGCGCCTGATGCAGCAAGGACTTGCGGCGCTTGAGCCGTAGCCGGTTCAGCTCGGCGGACGAGCACGGGAACAGGTCGAGTTCGATCCATATGAGCGGCGAAAAGCCGTCGTTCATTGCGGATGCCGCGGATTTGGCGATCTTTTCCACCGCGTTCAGATAGCGTTTGTCCCCGGTGAGTTGAAACAGGTCGAAACCCGCTTTCAGCTGATATACGGGCGATATGTTCGCGCCTTCGCGGTAGAAGATG
>CACZPY010000095.1 GCA_902783135.1 uncultured bacterium | reverse complement strand
GGTTCTCCAACCCGAGGCGTCCGAGCTGGTCGACGTACCACTCCGCTGTGGAGCCGGAAGCGAACTTCACCGTTCCGGAAAGCATCATCCCCGGACGGGCGAGTTTGCTCAATTCCACCACGGTCTTGCCGGCAGGCGCCGCCGCACCGGCAGTTTCCGCATCGGGAGCCGCAGCAGCTTCCGCCTGATCCTCCGGCATATCGGAGCCGGCTTCCGCTTTTTTCGCCTCATCCCCGGCGGCCCGCTTGGCTTCCGCCTGAGCGCGCGGATCGAGCGATTTCCAATCGATGCACTCCAACTCGGAAGCGAGGATGCGGATATCCATATAAGTCATATGCACCGAGAACTTTTCGTTCACCATCTTCTGGATATCCGACAGTGATTCCCCGGCCTGGAGTTTTTCCGCCATGAAGCGTTTGATCGACAGTTCAACTTCTCTTTCCATGTTTCATCCTCCCGTTCCGGCGCGGGCGCGCGGCATTTTCTTCGCGCCTCGCCGGTATGAATGTCTTACGTCTTATGCTCTCGACTTTTTTGGGCCGGGCTTTGAGTTCGAGGATCAGCGGCACGCCGTTAAGATCGAATGCCGCGCGCAGCTGTTTCTGCAGAAAGGTCAGGAATCCGTCCGGAGCCAATTCCGGGCGGTTCACGAACAGCCGCACCCGCGTCGGCTTCACCCCGACCATCGCCGCGTAGAACACCTTGAGGCGAGCGGTCCCCACCGGCGGCGGCGGATTACGTTCGAGCGTCTGCTGGATCACCCGGTTCAGCATCCCGGTCGGCAATTCGGTCTCTATATTTTCCATCACCTCGACGATCCGGTCGAGCAGAGTTTCCAGATTCCGGTGCTCGAGCGCACTCGCAAATTCGACCGGAGCATAGTCGATGCCCGGCAACTCGAAGTGCAGTTCTTTTGTCAATTCCTTCATCGAACGCCCGGAGCAGCGGTCGAGCTTGTTGGCGACGACCACGCATCCCTTGGCGGCTTCGCGGATCATCGCCGCGATCCGGCGGTCCTGCGCGGTCACGCCGCCCTCCCCCGCTTCGACCACGAACAATACCAGATCGGCTCGTTCGATGGCGCTCTTCGCGCGCATGACGCTGAACAATTCCACCACGCTGTCCACCTTGGCGCGTTTGCGCATACCGGCGGTGTCCACCAGAATCGCACGACGGGGTTCGCCCCGGTAGCTGATGGTGAAGTCGATATCGACGGCGTCCCGGGTCGTTCCGGCGACATCGCTGGTCATCACCCTCGTTTCCCCGATCAGCGCATTGATCAGCGAGGATTTGCCGACGTTGGGGCGGCCGACCACGGCGATCCGCACCGGAGCGTCGGCGACCGCCTCCGCTTCGGCGGAGCGATCCTCCGGCAACAGTTTCAGCGCCTGGTCGATCAGCACCGTTATGCCGCCGCGATGCTCGCAGGAGATCGGAAACACGTTGCCGAAGCCGAGTTCGCTGAATTCCGCCGAATCGTCCTTCAATTTCGGATTGTCGCATTTGTTCGCGGCGGCCAGCACCGGCTTGCCCGTGGCGCGCAGACGGACGGCGATATCGCGGTCCAGCGGAGTCACTCCGGTCTGCGCGTCGCCGACCATGATCAGCACGTCGGCGTCGGAGATGGCGCACTCCACCTGCCGGGCGATCTCGGTATCCCAGAAATCGACCTGCCGGGTCTCGCCCTCCAACATGCTCAGACCGCCGGTATCGACCAACATGAACCGGCGGCCGTTCCGCTGGGCGGGCGCCGCCAGACGGTCACGGGTGACGCCGCTCATCTCGTGGACGATCGACAGTCGTCTGCCGATTATCGCGTTGAAGAGCGAGGATTTGCCGACATTGGGACGACCGACTATGGCGATCGTCGGCAAATGCGCGGCGGAATTGTGCGGAGCATCACTCATAACGTTTTGCGAAAACTGTTTATGGTATCCCGCAGTTCTTTGGCGGCGCGTCCGGCGGCGAGATCGAAGTCATCCCCCTTCCCGGCGAAGATGATGCCGCGGGAAGAGTTGACGATGATACCGCGACCGGCGGCGTTACATCCGTTGTGCACCACCTTTTCCACGTCGCCCCCCTGGGCGCCGACACCGGGGACCAGAAACACCATGTTCGGACACAATTCGCGCAAACGCTTGAGTTCATCCGGGTAAGTGGCTCCCACGACCAACGCGGCGTTGCCGGAGCCGTTCCACTTGTCGCGCACCAGCAGCGCCAGATGCTCGTAGAGCGGACGACCGTCGCTGATCAGGTTCTGCAGATCGCCGGAGTTGGGATTGGAGGTGCGGCAAAGCACGATGACGCCCTTGTCGGTGTACTCCAAAAACGGTTTGACCGCATCGAATCCCATGTAGGGATTCACGGTGACGGCGTCGGCGTTGTAGCGTTCGAAGGCTTCGCGAGCATACTGTTCGGCGGTGGAGCCGATGTCGCCGCGTTTGACGTCAAGGATCACCGGTATTCCCGGAGCGTTTTCGTGGATGTAATCGATGGTCATCGCCAATTCGTCATCGCGGTTTTCCCCCGCGTAAAAAGCGCTTTGCGGCTTGTAGCAGCAGACGAGATCGCGCGTGGCGTCGACGATCCGGCGGTTGAACTCGAAAAAAGCCTTGTCACATGAACGCACGCATCCGGGCAACTTCGCCAATGCCGGATCCAGACCGACACAGACCAACGAGCGGTTGCGCGCCACCGCCCGATCCAGGGCCGCAAAAAAATTCATCGCACTTCTCCCCTAATTACTTTTTCTCCACGGAGCGGATCACCCGCGCCGGATTCTTTTTGTCGTACGATCCGATCTGCGCCTTTTCGGGATCGAATTCGATCCGGGTCCGCCATCCGGGACCTTCGACGCGCAGCGAACCGGCATAATAAAGACCGTTTTTCTCGGTGAATCCTCCGGTCTCCAAGGTCCGGAAAGGACAATCCTCGCCGGGGCGGAAGAACTCCGCCTTGAGCGGAAAAGCATGGTTGATTTCCAGATACACCTTGACCGACTCCCCGGTGTCCGGCGATTTCAACAGCATGACCCGGCACCTGACCACCGCGCTCAACGTGGCGTTGGGGAGTTCCTTTTCCAAATCGTAGTAGAGGAACCCCATCGTCAGATCGGAAGCGCGTACGCCGACTTTGTCCAGCAGAACGCAATCCGGAGAATGCACCACACTGGTCCCGTCGTGGCGGGCGTCGCGGGATTGTCCGAGAATGTAACTTTCCCTGCCGTCGACCAGCAACTGCCCAATCGTCCGCTCCGGCATGATCACCACTCCGAAGTAAATCGGTATCGTCAGCGTTTCTTCGCCGCGGCGGCGATGCTGCAGCGTGCCGTCCAGCATGCCGTAAGTCGCCTGCCCGTTCGGGTTGCGCGCCCGTTCGAGAAATGCCGCCGCGGGCAATTCCGCCGCCATCGTCATCGCCGCGGCGGCCAGCACCGCCGCCACGAGCGTATGTTTCACCGAAAAAATCTTCATCACCTTTTCTCCGCCGCTTTCAGCACCGGAACGTCGAACACCGTCCTCAACAGTTCACGGCAGTTGGTCACGAAATGCACCTCGAGTTTGGAACGGACGGCTTCCGGGAGTTCGTCGTATTCCTCGACATTGTCACGCGGCATCACCACGTCGGTTATTCCGGCGCGCAAGGCGGCCACTACCTTTTCCCGCACGCCGCCGATCGCCGTCACCCGTCCCTGCAGCGTGATCTCCCCGGTCATGGAGAGCCGCGGACGCAAGGCGCGTTTGAGCAGAAGCGAGGTCAGCACCGAGACCATGGTGACTCCCGCGCTCGGACCGTCCTTGGGGGTGGCGCCGTCGGGAACATGGATATGGAAATCGTTGCCGGTAAAGACTTCCGGAGCTATTCCCAATTCCGGAGACATGCTGCGTACCAGCGTAAACGCCGCCGCCGCCGATTCCTGCATGACCTTGCCCAATGAGCCGGTCAACTTCAGTTCTCCCTTGCCGCCGGGCAGCAGCGCGGCTTCGACCGGCAGCACCACTCCGCCGACCCCGGTCCACGCCATGCCGACGGCATACCCGGGCGCGCGGTAAGTCACCGTCGAACGTTCGGGACGGTATTTGCGGACTCCGAGAAGAGCGTGCGCCATCTTGACGTCGACTTTGACCGGCGCGGAGTGATCTTCTTCCGCCGTCAAGCGTTGGCGAACCAGCCGGCGGCAGAGTTTTCCGCACACCCGTTCCAGCTCGCGTACCCCCGCCTCCATCGTGTAGTTTTCGATGAGATAATCTATCGTAGGCAGCGGCACCTTGACCTCGGCCGCCGTCAACCCGGATTCGGTCAGTTGACGCGGCATCAGATAGCGTTTGGCGATCTCGCGCTTTTCGAAGGCGGTATATCCGGGCAGCCGGATGATCTCCATGCGGTCGCGCAACGGACCGGGAATGCCGTCCAGATCGTTGGCGGTGGCGATGAAGAAAACTTTGGAAAGATCGAACGTCAGTTCGACGTAATTGTCGGAAAAACTGTTGTTCTGTTCCGGATCGAGCACCTCCAGCAGCGCCGACGCGGGATCGCCGCGGAAATCGTGCGCCAGCTTGTCGACTTCGTCGAGCATGAACACCGGATTGCCGCTGCCCACCCGTTTCAGATTTTTGATGATACGTCCGGGCATGGCACCGACATAGGTGCGCCGGTGTCCGCGGATCTCGGCTTCGTCGCGCACTCCGCCCAATGACACGCGGATGAACTTCCGCCCCATGGCGCGCGCTATCGAGCGCCCGATGGAGGTCTTGCCCACGCCCGGAGGTCCCACCAGACAGAGTATCGGCGCCCGGCAGTTTTCGCCGTGTTCGTGGCGCAGCTGCATCACCGCCAGAAACTCCAATATTCTCTTTTTCACCTCGTCCAGACCGTAGTGATCTTCGTCAAGCACCTCGGCGGCGTGCACGATGTCGTACACATCTTCGGTGAAGATGCGCCACGGCAGATCGAGCAGCAGCGACATGTAATTGTAACTGATGTGATATTCGGGAGCCGACTGCGGGATCAGCTCCAGGCGTTCCAGTTCGCTGTTCACCGCCTCGCGCACCTCGTCCGGATAGTCACCGGAACTCAAGCGCTTGCGCAGCGCCGCGACATCGGGAGACGCGGTCTCCTCGCCGAGTTCGCGCTGAATGGTCCGCAGCTGTTCGCGCAGATAATACTCGCGCTGCGACTGCCCCATCGCTTCGTGGACCTCGCTCTGGATCTTGACGCCGAGCCGGAGGACCTCCAACTCGCGGTTGATCAGGATGCCCAATATCTCCAGACGTTTGATGACCGAACACTGCGACAACAGCACGATCTTTTCCGCGGTGGAAAAACTGAGCGCATCCGCCACCGTGTCGGCGAAACGCCCCGGCGAAGGCGCGTTCAACACCGCCATCTGGACTTCTTCCGGCATGTTCTGGGCAAGGCCAGACAGCTCCTGAAAACTCAGCATCACACTGCGGCGGCGCGCTTCGAGATCGCCGGATGGTTCCGGCGTTTCCGGGACGTCCTGATAGCCGACGTTGACCAATTTCTTGTCGCTGCCGAAACGCAACTGACTGCACTGGATCCGCTTCACCCCCCGCAGAACCGCCTTGCGCGATCCATCCGGGAAGGTCAGTTCCTTTACCACGCGGACCAGCACGCCGACGGCGCTGCGGGTCGTCCCGCAGAACTCGAAGGTGCGCAACGACAGCGTGAGCGGAAAATTCCCCAATTCGGCGCGGCTCGGCACCTCGGGGAATATGGCGAGCAGACGGTTCGACTCCATCGCCGCCTTCAGCGCGGCGGAGTTATCCTCCGAAACCGGCACCGGGGTCAGACTGAACGGATATATCACCTGATCCCGAAGTTCGAACAGCCAGGCGGCGGGATTCGGAGCAGGCGCGTTTTCGAACGCGGGTTTTTTGGTTTCATCAGGCATGGATCATCCCGGAACAGCCGCCGCTACGGCAGCGGCGAATACTTGCAATTTTCGAGGAAGTCGAGCATCGTCTTCAGCGAGACCGCTCCCTCGGTGGTCGTCACCGAGCGCAGATTGAAATTGCTGAACGCGCTGCCGAGTTTGAGCGCCTGATCAAGTTCCCAGTTTTCATGCAGCGCATACATGACTCCGGCGGCGAAAGCATCTCCGGCGCCGTTGCTGCCGACGATCTCCTCCTTCGCGATGTAGCAGGAAGGAGCATATATGTACTTGCCGTCGCGATGTTTGCCGACCGCGCCTTCGGGGAAGTGGATCACCACCGTGTCGCGCACTCCGCGTTCCAGTAGGAAATCCACGATCGCGGGCAGATTTTCCGCCAGCAGTTTGCCGTCGGCGGAACGCGCCTCGATGCCGCTGCAGCAGGCGCCTTCGAGTTCGTTGACGATCAGAATGTCGATCTCGGGGAGCACCGGCAGCACCGTCCGGCGGAACTTTTCCGGCGCCTCGGAGACAAAATCGACCACCGTTTTGTACCCCTTCTCGCGAAGGGCATGCAGCGCGCGTTTGGCGGCGGGTTCGCCGTTGGCGTCGGGGGCATCCAACGAGTCGAGCAGCAGCAGATAAGCCAGATAGAAGAACTTGGCGGGGGCGTTCACTTTGAGCAGGTCCTCGACCGAAAGCTCCGAAGATGCTCCGCGGCAGTGGAAGAACGTCCGCTTGCCGTCGCCGGACATCACGTCGGTGTAACTCGTCGGAGCGGTGGAACTGAAGATCAGGTTGCTGCTGTCCACGCCGTGTTCGCCGATGACCTTGAGCAGATACTTGCCGTCGTCGTCATTGCCGATGCGTCCGGCGACGTACAGCGGGATCGAAGGATCGGCGGCCGCGATGTCGAAGAGGATGTTGCACGGACCGCCGCCCGCCGAGGACACGGTGGATTTTATATTGCAGAGGTTCCCCTCCCCCGGCCAGCGGTCGATGACCTTGATTTTGTCCACGATGAGATTTCCGGCTCCGACGATACCCTTGCGCATATTGAGTCCTCCCTTGTTGGCAAAGTAAAAAACATTCGGGGCAGAGCCCCTTCACATGGTATAATGTAATATGGCAAGTGGTCAGCGTCAAGCCGTCCGGGATGCGAAATCCTGCGGAAACGCCTTCTTTCCTGCGTCTGCGGATAAAAAAACGAACCGGGGGGATAATCCCGGTTCGGACCTTTGACGAAGTCGGACGGATGCCCGATCATTCAGCCATGAAATCGTACGATATCGTCCCGGTTTCCGGGACTTCCACGTCGCGGGTGACATAAGGAATGCACATGAACAACACCCAGTGGTTGAAGAACGTGCGGCTCTGCACCCCGCGATAGGCGTTAAGCAATTTCCCGGTCTTGGCGTCGGAGATCACCGCGGTCATACGGCAGCTGCCGGTGCGGGCGACCCGCTTGAAGATCGAGATCGGGGGAATGCCGAAACTGATATCGGTGTTGGGCAGCGGGATCGGGATACCGGGGGTACCGATTTCCAGCTTGGTGTTGTCGGTGGCGAGCACCGCGCAATAGAAATGGATCTTGATATCGGCGTTTTCCGGTTTGTCGACCACGTCGATGCCCGACAATGCCATATGGGTGTCGATGACCGCGGTGACATAATCCTTGTCGCACTGCGGAGCCAACTTCGCGATGTCGAGCACCGCCTTCTTTCCGGCATAAGCGGTAAAACTCATCGTATCCACCGCGCGCTCCACCGAGTGGGAGATCAGGTTCTGCTCCACCGCGGAGCGACCGGTGTCGGTGATACGAGGTTCGATGCATCCGGTAACGGCCATGGCCAACACCGGAGCCATGAGTAAAGTCAGTTTTCGCATTTCCCAGTTCCTTGTTAAAAAAATAACCTTTTCGCCCCATTGGGGAGTTTCAACGAATGACATAATATATAATGCATAATTGATGTTTGCAATCTCCATGCCGCGAAAATCCCGTAAGTGTACTTGCCGGCGGCATGTTTTCTCCTCCGGCGCAATTGAAAAATCGGACTTTCGGCTTATGGTGTTCGGCAGAGGAGAACCGCCGTCCGCTCCCGACACACGGAGCCGGCGGCAAACAGGAGGAGAAATATGTCAAGTTTCCGCCATCGTATTTTTTTACTGTCGCTGGGAGCCGTTCTCACTGCATCCGCCGCCCCCGTTCCAATATCCGGTCACGCCGCCGCTCCGGCGCAGACAACAGCGGAGAGCACCCGCACTCTGCGATTCGTCCAGGACGACGCGCAGGACTATATGGTATCCAAGATCTACCGGCTGAAATATGTGCAGGCGAATGATATTTCGCCGTTCGTACAGGGCATGATCATGCGCTACAACATGAATTCATCGGTCGGCAGCATCGTGTACGGTGCCGACAACGCCCAGATGCTGACCGTGACCTGCCCGGTCGGGATGATGCCGTACGTCGACGACTTCGTCCGCAAGGTGGATCGCGACGTCAAGATCAACGGAAAGACGCCTGACGACGTGATCCGCGGGACCGGCATCACCCGTGCCGTGTACCGTCCGAAATTCCGTTCCGGACAGGCGGTGCTTAACGTACTGGTCAATTCGGTGATCGGCGAAGGTCCGTACGGTTCGGTATACGCATGGGATGCCAACAGCAATCAGATATACTGGAAGGACAACAGCTCCAACAGCGCCTACGTCTATCAGTTCTTGAGTTATCTCGACCGTCCGGCGCCGCAGATCACTTTGGAGTTCAAGGTGTACGAGGTGCGCGACAGCACTCTGCGCGACATCGGCGTGGAATATCTGGCATGGAAAAACGGTCCCGGCATGAACATGCTCGAAGTCGCTTTCGACATATTCAGCGTCAATTCCGCCGGCACTGCCGCACTGCAGTCGATGGCGGGTCCGGCGGGGGGATTTTTCACCGCTCCGCAATTCGACATGAGTTTCATCCGCTTTCTGCAGCAGAGCGGCAACGCCAAGATCACCAACACCGCCTCCATGACGGTATCCAACTCCGACGCCAAGAGTTACGAGCTGTATTTTTCTCCCGAGCTGCAGAACATCGTGAAGCGCGACAACGATCAAAGTTCCGTCATCGCCGACGGCGGCGACGTCAAGCAGATATATCTGAAAATAAACCGGCCGATCGTCAATATACACTACGGAGAATCGCAGCCCGGATACCCGGAATCGGAGGCGTTCGCGGTGGATCCCTACCGTCCCGGGACCTACCCGGATTTCAACGGCACCTTGTTTTTCGGCTACGACATCCAGACGGCGAACACGGTGGAACGCAACAATGTCGGCGCCGAACTCGTCGAGACCGGTGCGATCACGGGAAATTCGCTGATCCCGCTCAAAAAGGAAGTGATGCTCGGCTGTTGGGAACTCGATCAGCAGGTGGAACAAGTGATCGGAGTGCCGTGGCTCTGCGATATTCCGCTGCTCAAGTATCTGTTCAGCACCACCACGGTCAGCCGCGAACACACCAGAGTATGCCTGACGGTGACCGCGTCGCTTCTCAACACCGCCCGTCCCGACGGAATGCGGGTCGGAGAACTGAAGAAGATAAAGTGACCGGACGCTTTTTCCCGGAGGAGTGCTATCATGAGGAAGTTTTCATCTGCAATCGTCTGCGTATTGACTGCCGTCGCGGCGTTGGCCGCGGACAATCCCGGAGTGCCACGCGATTCCAATTTCGGCAACACCGGAGGCTACGACCCCACCCGGGTCGAAGCGCGGCTGGTGGTCCCGGTGGACGAACGGACCAAGGTGGTGCATTTTGTGCGCGACAACAACGATCCGCGGGTGGTGACCAAAACCTACCTGCTCAAAAACGTCGACGCCTACGAATTCCGCGATTACCTGCGCCAGATGGTGCAATCCAAAAGAGTCGGCAATGCGACGATCCAGCAGGCATATCCCGGCAACACCGCTGCGAAGCCGGTGCTTGCCACGGTCAGCGCCCCGCAGCTGACGTCCGCCACGGCGCAGACAGGATACTCGCCCGCGGTGCAATTGGGCAGCAATACCGCGGTGGAATGTCTGAAATTCGCCGACGGCACCGGTCTGTTGCTCGTCAGCGCCGAGGATTACCGTTTCCGGGATCAGGAAAACGGCATCGGCATCGACACGCTGGTGGCAACGCTGGACGATCCGAATATGGGCGGGTTGAGTTACGGCAGTCAGATGTATATATACATGCCTAAATTCGTTCCCGCCCGCAACCTCGAGCCGCTGATCCAGAACCTCGGCATGAACATCAGCGACGTCACCGAACTGTGGCAGGGGGCGGATATCGTCGCCTACGATCCCGATCTGAACTGGCTCATCTTCGATGTGAGCAACTACTCGTGCTACAACATCGCCAAGATGCTCGCCCGCTTCGACGTGCCGATCCCGCAGGTGCGGCTGAAGGTCAAAGTCTACGAACTCGACACCGAAAACGACGACCGCATCGGTCTGGACTTCCAATCGTGGAAGAACAACGAAGGGGTGGATTTCTTTTCGCTCGGCGGACGCTACCGCGACAACTGGGCGGCGGCATACGGCGGCGGATGGGGCAAGCATTTCGGCTCGGAACGCACCAGTTATTTCAACTTCAACCCCAAGTGGAACAGCCGCTACATCGACCTGCTGGCGGCGAAGGGGCGCGCACAGGTCGTACATTCCGGCGAACTGCTGGTGCGCAACAATACATCCGCCAGTTTCGCCCGAACCACCCAGGTTTTCTACATCGACGCCTCGCAGGCGGCATCCGGCAGTCAGAGTTCGCCGGATCAGGGCGTCGGTTCCTACAAGTGGCTGAGCCGGATCATCGACCGGGTGTTTTCCTACGGGGATGACCTCGCCGTCGGCAAGGGAAATCAGCAGATCACCACCAAGTCCGCCGGTTACGGATTCACCATGACGGTCGGAAACGCCTCGGTGAATCTGGATGAGACGCGCTTCAACATCACCTTGAACAATTCGAGCCTGCTCGGGTTTCAATCCAACGGTACACCGCGCATTTCCACGGGGAACACGGTGGAACTGGAGGTCAGTCTGCCGCACGGCAAGGACAGTTTCGTGATCGGCGGCCTGCACAAGCAGGAAGTGGTCAAATCCAAGACCGGCATCCCGTGGCTCTGCGAGATACCGATACTCGAATATGTGTTCGGTTCCGTCTCCACCTCCGTCAAGGATACCGAACTGATCGTCGTCGCCCAATGCGAATGGGATTCCCCGGATGATCGTCCGAATCTCAAAAACACCTCGATCCCCCAACTCCGGTGAAGATGAAAAAGCAACTTTGGCTCTGCCCGTTCCTCGCGCTTTCATTGACCGCGTGCCGGGTGATGCCGCAGGAAGGCGACGGTTTCCGTCCGCCGCCGCCGGCGGAAACCGAACGTCTGCGGCGCGATTCCGAACAGCTCGGTTCCGGTATCCTGCGCGCCTTTCAGCTGGCGGATTTCGCCGCCTTGCGCCGCAATACTCCGGGTGAACTTTCGGAGCGGATCACCGAATCGGATTTTCTCACCTCCTGCCGCAACTTCGGGGCGAAGTTCGGCAAGTTGACCGAGTTCCGTTTTCTGACCGCGCTCGACACTCCGGCATTCTGCAATCTGATCTGGGTGGCGACCTTTGTCCGCAAAGGCAAAAACGGCGGCGATATCCGCCGCCAGCTGCTGTTCCGGGTGGTGACGATGACCGTCGATGACAATACACGGGTGGTGAGTTACGGCTTTTTGTGACCAGACGCAAAGTCGTGAACAGCCCTTTCGACAGGCGGGAAATGCTCCCGCCTGTTTTTTTTCCCGACAGAAATCCGTCATGAACGGCGACGCGGCCGCGGATCGCGGGTTGTTTTTTGTCCCGCTCCGGGATATTTTAAACAACGGTCAATACTTTTTGCCGTTCGTTATTTTGGACACGTGTTGAGATGAACTGTTTCTATGATGTGGTGGTCGTCGGCGCCGGACATGCCGGATGCGAAGCGGCATTCGCCGCCGCCCGACTGGGAGCCCGCACGCTGTTGGTGACCTTGCACCTCGACCATATCGCACAGATGAGCTGCAATCCGGCGGTCGGCGGCATCGCCAAAGGACAGGTGGTCCGCGAAATCGATGCGATGGGCGGTATGCAGGGGATCGTCACCGAAGCGGCGGCGATCCAATTCCGGCTGCTGAACCGCGCCAAAGGTCCGGCGGTATGGTCGCCCCGGGCACAGTGCGACAAGTCGGTGTACAGCCGCGCCATGAAGTACTGTTTGGAGAGCACGGAAAACCTCGACGTCTTTCAGGCGGAAGTCATCGGCTTTATCGTGAACGGTGACCGGGTGGAAGGTATCAAGACCGCTTTCGGCGACCGGATCGGCTGCGGCGCGCTGGTCCTGACCACCGGAACTTTTCTGAACGGCACGTTGCACTACGGGATGCGCAACTTCCCCGGCGGACGGGCGGGGGACTTCCCGTCGCAGGCGCTTTCCCGCGCCATATCCGGAGATCTGAAACTCAAATTGGGACGGCTGAAGACGGGGACACCTCCCCGATTGCTGGCGAAAAGCATCGACTTTCCCTCGCTCGACCGGCAGCCGTCCGAACCGGAGTTCGAGGAGTTTTCGTTCTGGGGGGGGGAATTGCGCCCGGAATTGCCCGCCGCGTTCAGGCGCGACCTCGATTGCTACATGCTCCACTCGACCGAGGAGACCCGCGACATCGTGCGGAAAAACATCGACCAGTCCCCCATGTATCAGGGGGTGATCAAGGGGATCGGCACCCGCTACTGCCCGTCGTTCGAGGACAAGGTGTTCCGCTTCGCCGACCATCCCCGCCATCTATTGTTTCTGGAACCGGAGGGTGCGCAGAACCACGAGTACTACCTCAACGGGTTTTCGACCAGTTTGCCGCCGGAGGTACAGTGGCAAATGGTGCATTCGCTGCCCGGCTTGGAACACGCGTTCATCACCCGCTACGCCTACGCCATAGAGTACGACTTTCTGCCGCCGGAACAGTTGACCCGGTCGCTCCGGCTGAAACGCTTCGCCAATCTGTTCTCGGCAGGGCAGATCAACGGCACCAGCGGCTACGAGGAGGCCGCCGGACAGGGACTGATCGCCGGATTGAACGCGGCGCGTACCTCCGCCGGTCGCGTTCCCGTGGAGTTGGAACGCGACCGCGCCTATATCGGAGTGATGATCGACGACCTCTGCACCAAGGACATCGTCGAACCCTACCGGCTCTTCACCAGCCGCGCCGAATACCGGCTGCTGCTGCGTCAGGACAATGCCGATCTGCGGCTGTCGGAACGGGCGCATGAACTGGGCTTGCTTCCCGATCGCAAGTATCGCGCCTTCAAATACTATCACGATACGCTCTTCGGAGTGCTCGATCACTGCCGGACGGTGCGGCACGCGGGCAAAACGCTTTTGAAGTGGCTGCGTGAACTCTCTTTCGACACCCCGCCGGAACAAACGGAACTCCCCTTCCCCGCCGAACTGATGCCGACGCTTCCGGACGGCGTCGTCGGGCGGAGGATCTGGCGCGAACTTCTGATCGAAAGTTGTTACGACGGATATCTGCAGCGGGAACAGCAGGAAATCGCCCGCCGTTCCCGGATGGAGGGAGTCGACATCCCCGGCGATCTGCCGATCGACACCCTGCCCGGTCTGAGCAACGAAGCGCGGCAGAAGCTGCTCAAGGTGCGTCCTGGCACCCTCGGTCAGGCTTCGCGCATCGACGGTGTCACTCCGGCGGATGTGGCCCTGCTGCAGGTGGCAATAGCGGGCAGGAAAAAATCATGAACGGCGGCAGTTCATTCTGGATGCGGATATTCCGCAACCGGTGCGGCGGTGCGGCGCTGATCGCCGTCGCACTCTACGTGGCGACGGCGATCGGGGTCGAAATATACTCTGTCGTCTGCGAGACGCAAAACGTGACGCCGATATATTTTGCCGGCGACGATGCGCACCGTTTCCTGCCGCCGTCGGGAGAATACTGGTTCGGCACCGACTACCGCGGCCGCAGCGTGATGGCGCGAGCGGTGGCGGGGTGCGCCAGCGCGGTAAAGGTGGGTACGATCGCCGCCGGCATTGCCATGCTGATCGGCGTTTCGCTGGGAGCCGCAGCGGGATTTTTCGGCGGACGCACCGACGAAGCGGTGGTGTGGCTGTACAGCACTTTCGCCTCGATGCCCAGTCTGCTGTTCATCCTCTCGTTCGCGCTGTTGGTCTCGCGCAACTATCTGCCGCCGTCCGCGATCGAGGCGGTACGCGGAGTCGGCAAAGCGCTGCACACCGAACCGGGCGTGCTGGCGGTATATGTGGCGATCGGACTGACCAGTTGGACGACCGTCTGCCGGGTGGTGCGCAGCGAAACGATGAAGCTCAAGGACCGCGGATTCGTCGCGGCGGCGCGGATAGCCGGAGTCCCCGCGTGGACGATCGTGCGTCGGCACATCCTGCCGAATGTCT
Source organism: uncultured bacterium (assembly GCA_902783135.1). Classification (GTDB taxonomy): domain Bacteria; phylum Verrucomicrobiota; class Lentisphaeria; order Victivallales; family Victivallaceae; genus UBA1784. The sequence goes on along the minus strand of CACZPY010000095.1, from coordinate 2,568 downwards.
TTCATCTGGTAATCATCTACTTCACGCTGACCTTCGCCGGAGCGGTGATGATGGAGGTGATCGTCAGTTATCTCGGTTTCGGCGCGCAGAGTTTCCCGAGTTGGGGACTGATGATCTCGGACGGACAAGAGCGGCTGTGGCGGGGCATCTGGTGGGAACTTTCCTTCGCCACGCTCTTCATGTTCGGATTGCTGCTGGCGCTGAATTTGCTTGGCGACGCCCTGCGCGACGCGCTCGACCCCAAGCACCGCAATCAGTGAGGCAGCCATGAAAAACGTCCGGACCAATGTCGCCAGATCGCTGGAAGCGGCGGGCATCGTCTGCATCGAGCACCATTACGACACCTCGGACGGAGCGATCGACGCCGTCTCCGTGGCGCGGAAACTCGGAGAACCGGTCGAGCAGGTATTCAAAACTCTGGTCACGGTGTCGAATAAACTGGATCACTTCGTATTCGTCATTCCCGCCGCGGACGAGCTGGATCTGAAAAAGGCCGCTAAAACGGTCGCGAGAAAAAGTATCGAAATGCTGCCGCTGAAACAGCTGCTGCCGCTCACCGGATATGTTCACGGCGGTTGTTCTCCGGTCGGCATGAAGAAGAAATTCCCGACCGTGATCGACGAAACCGCCCAGCTTTTCGACTACATCTGCGTCAGCGCCGGTTGCGTCGGATGCAATATCGCGATCAATCCGGAAAAACTTGCCGAATATGTAGATGCGGAATTTGCGGACGTCACGAAATCCCAATCAACATAATATCATACGGTCATGCTCTTAAAAAACATACATCGTCTCGGAGCGATCCTGACGCTGCTCGGAATGATCGCCACCGCTCAGGCGGTGGATTGGAACAGCGCCAGAAATATCTATCCCGGAATCAAATTGATCGCAGTAAAAAAGGACAAGCCGCGACTGATCCGGATGTTCATCATGCGCATCGACCTGAAGACCCCGGGGCTCTCCTTCGCGGTCACCGGACGCGCCCCCGGCTGGGGAAAGCCGATGCCGGACGATCCAAAAATCCCTATCCGCACCCAGCGCACCACCACCGGGGACTTTATGCGCAACGCCCGGAAACCGGTAGCACAAGGCGGCAGGGGGCTGAACATGATCGTCGCCGTCAATGCGTCACCGTGGCGTCCGTGGAGGTTGCCGTTCACCCAAAAGTTCGCCGATCCGCCGGGACTGACCATTTCGGATGGTGTTCTCGTCGGGCAACGCGGCAAAGACCCCGTATTCGTGGTCTATCGCGACGGCGACGTGGATATCGTCGACAAGGTGAAACCGGAGGATATTCCCAAGATCAAAAATGCGGTGAGCGGATTCCAAATTGTGGCACGAAACGGCAAAGTTCTCCCGGACACCGTTCCCATGAACCGTTCCTGTCATCCCCGCACCGCCTACGGGCTGTCCGCCGACCGGCGCTACCTTTATCTTATCGCCATCGACGGGCGACAGAAAAAGTGGAGCCTCGGCGCCAAGGGATCGGAAACCGGACAGTTCCTGCTCGACGCCGGCGCAAGCGACGTGATAAACATGGATGGCGGCGGCTCCACCACCATGTGTTATTGGGACCGGCACAAGAAGAAACCGGTGATGGTCAACCGTCAATCAGATACCGGGAACTATATGCGTCCGGTGGCGACCAATCTCGGCATAGTATTGAACCGGCGGGACAAATAAGTCTACTTGAAAAGACACGATGACGAGGTGAATATGGAAAAAGTCAATCACGCATCGGCAGACGCCGTTCCCGACGCGAAATATAATCCGCCTTTTGTTTCCCTTGACGCCGTCAGACGCGCGACGGAGATGATATTTTCCACCTCCATCGGCGATACGGAGGCGCGTCGCGAGGCGATGAAAACGCTCGAAGAAGCAAACATGCACTGCACTCCGGAGGAATATACCGACTTTTATCAATCCGGACTTGAGTTGGGCGCAAAGGAGATAGCAAACGCGGTGGAACGGCAGCCGATACTGTATTTTTACGAAGCCGCATTCGAAAAGATCAAACGCGAAATGGAAGCAACGGCGCCGGCGCCCGGAGCGGTCATCTTGTGGCACGTTTACAATATGGGATATGTCGTCAAAACGCGGAATGAATGTTTTGCGATCGATCTCCATCACCGCCGCGGCGAAGAACTGATCCCGCAGCTGGATTTTCTGCTGGTGACCCACGATCACACCGATCACCATACCGAGCGTCTGCTGGAAGGCGTCATGCGCGCCGGAAAACCGGTCGTCAGCAACTTTTACCCGCGCGGCGTTCCCCGTCCGGAAAATCCGGATCCGCTGGAAATCGGAACGGCGAAGATCCACACCGCCATCACCGATCACAACCCCAAACTGCGCCGTTTCGTGCAGACTTACGAGATAGAACTGACCGCGGACGGTCGCAAGGCGGTCATATTTTCCGGCGGAGACAGCTGCGATCCCGGACAGTTTTCCATACACTCCCCCGGCGTGGACGTGTTCATCGTGCACCCGCGGGACGGACTTGATGTCGCCGAGGCGCAATCGGTATTGAATCCGCGCCTGACGCTGATATCGCATCTGCTGGAAATG
>CACZPY010000094.1 GCA_902783135.1 uncultured bacterium | reverse complement strand
GCTTCCAGATGGTCGTCGACGACATCTACGCCATCGGCAAGGGCAAACTCACGGGGCGCCCGCGGTAAGGGATCGCAAAACCAAGACAAATATCGGACCAAACATACAACCAACATATCGGGACAGAAAAAAATGAAGATCAAAAATGTCTGTTATTCGGCGGGTCTGACGGGGTTCTTCTTCGACGACCAGCGGGCGATCAAGCGCGGAGCGAAGCATGACGGCTTCACCTACATCGGCGATCCGGTAACGCCCGGATTTTCGCGCATCCGGCAGCGCGGCGAGTCGATCTCGATCATCATCGAGCTGGAAAACGGCCGCCTCGCGTGGGGCGACGCCGCCGCGGTGCAGTACTCCGGCGCGGGCGGACGCGATCCGCTGATGCTGGCGGAAAACTACATCCCCTTCCTGGAAAAACACATCTCGCCGCTTCTCGTCGGCATGGAACTCGACAGTTTCCGCCGCTGCGTCGGTCTGATCGAAAAGACCGAGGTCGACGGCAAGCGACTCCACACCGGACTGCGCTACGGCTTGAGCCAGGCGCTGCTCGCCGCCAAGGCGGAGGCGGACGGCAAACTCATGTGCGAGGTACTCTGCGAGGAGTACGGACTGCCCGTGACCGCCAAGCCGGTGCCGATCTTCGGTCAGAGCGGCGACGACCGCTACACCAACGTCGACAAGATGATCATCAAGCGCGTCGACGTGCTGCCCCACGCGCTCATCAACAACATCGAAAAACTCAACGGTCTCGAAGAGTACATCACCTGGCTCGCGAACCGCATCCGCACGCTGCGCACCGACGAGTCTTACAAGCCGAGCCTCCACATCGACCTCTACGGCACCGTCGGACTGCTCCACAAGGATTTCAAGGACGCCGCGGCGTTCCTCGCCAAGATGCAGAAGGCGGCGGGCGAGTTCGAACTCTACTTCGAAGGTCCCGTCGACATGGAGGCGAAACAGCCCCAGATCGAGGGTCTGGGCGCCATCCGCGCCGAACTCAAGCGCCTCGGTTCGCCGGTGAAGATCGTCGCCGACGAGTGGTGCAACACGCTCGAAGACATCCGCGACTTCACCGACGCCCGGTGCTGCGACATGGTCCAGATCAAGACCCCCGACCTCGGCGGCATCCAGAACACCCTCGAAAGCGTCCTCTACTGCCACAAGCACGGTATGGAGGCGTATCAGGGCGGCACCTGCAACGAGACCGACGTGTCGGCGCGCGCCTGCGTCCATGTGGCGATGGCGGGACGGCCGGTGCGGATGCTCGCCAAGCCCGGCATGGGCTTCGACGAGGGCATGGAGATCGTCAGCAACGAAATGGCGCGCATCATCGCGATCTTGAAGGCGCGCAAGGCCGCCAGGTAATCGAAACCACTCAACGGAGAAAATAAAATGAAAAAACCGTTCAAGATCCTGTCGCCGACCGCGATCCTCGGCTACGGCTTCCCCGCCGAATCCTTCGAACGCGGCATGGCGCAGCACCCCGACCTCATCGCCGTCGACGCCGGCTCCAGCGACCCCGGTCCGTACTACCTCGGCGTGGGCAAATCCTTCACCGACCGCAACGCCGTCAAGCGCGACCTGCGCTTCATGCTGACGGCGGGTGTCCGGAACCGCATCCCCGTGATCGTCGGCACCGCCGGCGGCTCCGGCGCGAAGCCCCACGTCGAGTGGTGCATCAAGATCATTGAGGAGATCGCCGCCGAGGAAAAACTCAACTTCAAGATGGCGGTCATCTGGTCCGACGTGGACAAGGATCTCGTCGTCAAGGCGATCGGCGAAGGACGCATCGACTCGTGCTTCGGGCTGCCCGAACTCACGGAGCAGGCGGTCCGCGAGAGCACCAATCTGGTCGCCCAGATCGGCGTCGAACCGTACATCGAGGCGCTGAAGAGCGGCTGTCAGGTGATCCTCGCCGGACGCTCCTACGACCCCGCCGTCTTCGCCGCGCTGCCGATCTCGCTCGGCTACGACGAAGCGCTGGCGATCCATCTCGGCAAGATCGTCGAGTGCGCCGCCATCGCGGCGACCCCCGGCAGCGGCGCCGACTGCGTGCTCGGCACCTTGTACGAAGACTGC
>CACZPY010000093.1 GCA_902783135.1 uncultured bacterium | reverse complement strand
CGCTCCGCCGCCCCAGTACCAATATTTCGACGGCTCCGCCGACACCGGCTGAGGCGGCGGAGTCGGCCGCGGCGAGGGCGCGACGGGAGCCAGCTCCGCACCGTGTTTGGCGCCGATGCTCCGCAGAAACTCCGCCGCGGAGCGGTTGCCCTTTTCTTCCGCCACGTCGAGCGGGGTCCGACCGCGATTGTCGCGCAAATTGCGATCCGCTCCGGCGTCGATCAGCAGTTTCAAGATCGCCGGATCGGCGTCGAACGCCGCCAGATAATGCAGCACCCCCTCCCCCGCGCGGTTGCGCAGTTTGACGTCGGTTTTGGGGTGCTCCAGAAACATCCGGTAAATGCTCTCCGGCGCGCGCACCTGCGGCAGATAGATCAGGCAGAAATCGCCGTCGCCATCCTGCGCGTTGGGGTCCGCGCCGCGCGCGAAGAGCACGGATATCACCCGCGCCTGCTTCTTGGTGGCGGCGATCTGCAATACCGTGTGTCCCTCGCGGTCGCACGACTCGACGGGAACGCCCAAATCCAGCAGGGCTTCGACGATGCGGCATCTGCCGTACATCGCCGCCACATGGATCGGAGCATAACCGTATTCCGGATCCAGACCGTCGAGTTTCGCCCCCGCCGCATGGCACCGGCGCACCGCCTCGGCATCGTCGGATTCGAGCGCGATATTGTATATGGTCTCGCCGGGGAATTTCTCCTCGGTCCGGTAGCCCAAGCGGTGCAACTCCTCCGCCACATCGGAGCGTCCGATCCGCTCGGCGACGATCGCGGCGCTCAGGTATTGACCGTTTTCGCCGCAGAACACCTCGGGCTCACGGTCGAGCTTCCACCGCCCGTACAGTTCGACGAGAAAATTCCGTTCCTCCGGCGGGAGCCCGCCTTCGCGGATCACCGCTTCGAGTTCGCGGAGCGCCTTCCCGTCGTTGCCGCCTTGCAGATACAGCCGTTCCGCCGCGCGCAAACGGGCGGAGTGTTCGCCCGTGAAGACCTTGAGCCGCATCAGCAGATCGTCGTACCCCGGAGTTCCGATCTTGGAGTTGAAGTCCATTCCCCACTGCCGCCGCCGTTCCTTAGCCGCTTTGGAAACTCCGTATCCGCGGAGCGCTTCCGCGGCGGCGTCATACTCCAGGAGCGCCATTTTACGACAGAAATCGTACCACAGATACTCGCGGCGTTTGAGCTTTTTCGCATACTCGGCAAAAAGCCGGTCGGCGGCGCGGCGCACCTCGGGATCGAGGTACACGTTCTGCCAGCGGTAGCCGGAATAATACCATGCGATCTCGCTCAGCGCCTGATAACCCGCCTCCGCCACCCCGACATCGCGGCGCGGACACGCCAGCGCTTCAAGGACGAGCTGTTTCATCAGTTCGTGCGACCCGCCCCAACGCGGCTGCAATCCCCACAGCACGGCGCGCCATCCGGCTTCGTTGGCGGCATCGTACCACACGAGCTTGCGGAACGCGGCGATCATCGCCGCCTGATTCCCGCAGCCCATTTCTACCGTGATCAGCCGGATGTACGGGCTCACCCGTTCGGGAAAGAGTTTCGCCGCCCGGTACAGGTGTTTTCTCGCTTCGTCGAGGTTGCCGTGAAATCCCTTCCACCCTTCGCGGGTGACGCTGTCCGCATAGCCGCCGCCGCGGCTTTCCCACGCCCAGAACACGGCGGCGCGCCCCCGGATCATCGCCAGAAACCACGGATCGACCCGGTCGGCAACGGGATTGAGCCGCTGCGCCAGTTCTCCCCAGTAACGGCTGCCGCAATCGCCGGACTGCGCCAGCGTATTGTAATAAAAGAGATAGATCGACGAACCGCGATACCTGCCCGACAACACGGCGGCTTCGATGTCGGCGATGAGTTTCCGCTCGACCTCCCGATGCTCCGGCGTTCCCGCCTTCTGCGCGGCGAGTTCCATCATGAACAGATGGGTGCGCAGGATATCGCCCGGCGGCAGCCGCTCCGCCAGTGCGCGCATCGCCGCGACGCCGTCCCGGAATTTTCCGGAGGCGACGAGCCGCACCGACCGCACCGCCTCCGCCCACGGCTCGGCGCAGGGTTCCGGAGATGCACCGCCGAAAAATCCGCTGATGGCGCTCTCGCTTTCGAACAGCGACATGAATTTGCGGATGTCGGCGGCGGAACTCCGGGGACAGGCTTTGACCACATCTTCCACCAGTTGCCGGTGGCGGCGGCGGGACTCCTGCTGCGGAGTCATCCGCCCCTTCCAGTTTTGGTAGAGCCCGCGAAACGGATCGGCGCCCGGCTGCTGACGCGCCGCGGCGGATGCCGCGAGGAAGGAAAAACACACCGAAAAACACAGCCGCGACAAACTTCGTAACTTCATGATGCAATCCTCCGTTCGTAAAAATAATGCCGCGGCATTACAATAGCTTGGGGCGAAGAGATTTTCAAGTTGCGGAAATCAAAAAAACGTGATTACAAATCCATGCCGTTCAAGCACGATCACGCATCGGGGACATGAGCCCGAGCCGACATCAGAAACGGGAGGGAGCGACCGACAGGCACGCGAAGTCGCCGATGGCGTCGCCCAGCTCCGCCGGGACGATCCGGCAGGCGGCAAGGCTCCGCGGCAGCGCCTCGCGCTCGAGCGTTTCGCGCATCGCGGGGATCAGGAGATGCCCGGAGCGGGCGAAAATGCTCCCGATCACGATGCGCTCGGGATTCAACAGGTCGATCAGCACGGCGAGCCCGGTACCGAGCCGTCTGCCGCACTCGCGGTAAACTTCGCGCGCCTTTGCGTCGCCCGCGTCGGCGGCGCGGGCGAGCGCGGCGGCGTCCATGCCGCGCCCCGGAAACGCCAGTTCCGCCAGCTGCCGCAGGCCGCCGCCCGAGCAGAAGCCCTCGAACGACCCGCGTTTGCCGTAGCCGACCGGTCCGTCGGGAGCGATGCGGATGTGTCCGCACTCGCCCGCCATGCCGTTGGCGCCCTGATAGAGTTCTCCGTTGAGGATCAGCCCCGCGCCGAGTCCGGTGCCGAAGGTCAGAAAGATCATGTTGCGGCATCCCCTGCCCGCTCCGAAGCGCCACTCCGCCACCGCGCAGGCGTCGGCGTCGTTGCAGAGGCGCGCCGGACAACCGAATTCCCGCGACAACATCTCCGTCACGTGCACTTCATCCCATCCGGGAAGGTTGGGCGGCGACAGCACGATACCGCGCTCCGCGTCGAGCGGTCCGCCGCAACTGACCCCCACCCCGGAGTACTCGGCGACGCCGTGACGCGCGATCAGTTCGCGCATCTCTCCGACATAGCGGGCGATGCACCGCTCCGGCTCCGGCTGTTCCGCGGTGGGGAATACCCGCTTGTCGACGACGGTCAACTTTTCCCCCTGACGCCGCCCCAGCACGGCGGCGCACTTGGTGCCCCCCACATCGAAACCCAGCAAAAATTCCTGTGCATCCGTCATAAGTTACAACAGCTCCTCGTCCTTGACCACTTCCGGTATCCGGTACGGCGCCACATGAAAGGTCAATCCGAAACTCCGGATCGCCACCCGCACCAGCGTCGGCACCGGCAGCGTCGTCACCACCGACAGGATGATGATCGCGTTGAAGAAGGTCCCGTCCAGAAGTCCCTGCTCCCTGCCGATCGCCGCCGCCGCCAGCGTCGCCGACAACTGCGGCACCGTCATCAGTCCCGCGGCGACTCCGTAGCCGCTCGTGAACCCCGATATCCGCATCGCCAGCCAGCCCGAAAACATTTTGCTCAGCACCAGACCGATCACCGTGAAGCACACGATCTTCCATCCGGCGCCGCCCGTGGCGGCGAAGACCGAAAAGTCCGTCTTCATGCCGATCGACACGAAAAGGAACGGGATCAGGAACCCGTAGCCGATGCTCTCGAAACGCTTGAACACCACCCGACTCCGCTCGGCGATCACCTTGGAAAGTCCCAGTCCCGCGATGAACGCCCCCACCACCAGATTGATGCCGAAAAGTTCGCCGATCAGCACCGTGACGAGGATCACCAAAAGCAGGATCAGGATCAGCATGTCCTCGCCGGGGTGGAAGCGCCGCATCAGCCACGTGCCCGCCTTGTTCACGCAGAAGAGCGACAGCGCCAGATACGCCAGCACGATCAGCAGAAACACCGGGATGAAGGTGTTGCTCAACAGCGCGTCGCCCCAGTGGTCGAAGATCGACAGCGTGTGTCGGCCCACCATGTGCGAAACTCCGGCGCGCTGGCGGTACAGCTGCAGACTCACCGCGAGCAATATGATGCTCGCGATGTCGGTGATGACCGTCGAGATCAGCACCGCAGCGCCGAAGCGGGTGCGGGTGAGTTTGAGCTCCCGCACCACCGGGAAAACGATGCCCACCGAATGCGAGGCGAAGAGCGACGCGTACAAAAGTTTGCCCGGCAGGTCGTCCGGACGGAAGTGCCAGTACACGAAATACCCCGCCGCCGCGGGGATGATGAAGGTCAGCACGCTCAACGCGATCACCGGTTTGCGCGTCGAGCGGATCAGTTTGAAGTCCGCCTCCATCCCGGCGAGCGCCATCAGCAGCATCAGCCCCAGCGCGCCGAGCGAATCGATGAAGCTCATGAAGTGCCGCTGCGTATGCGCCGCCACGTCGGGCAGATTGGGATCACCGAGAAAACTCAACGCCCGCGACAGCATGCCGACGAGGTCGATGCCGATGCCGGTGGGGCCGATCAGAATACCCACCAGCAACAGCGAGATCACCGCCGGAATGTTGAATCTGCGCAGCAGAAAGGGGACGATCCCCATGGCGGCGACGACCGCCAGAAACAAGATCAGAAAGGCACTTTCGCTCATACGATCTCCCAAAAAAACCTGTTCCCGGTAATATAATCTGTCATGCCGAGATTTTCAACGGTTGAAAAATCGCTCCGCAGGTGATATAGTTTCAATATGCACCGTGAAGAGCGCGAAAAGCGGTCGTCCGCTTCGCGCGCGCGAGTGAAAAGTATCAACATCATTTGAGAAAGCTGCCGATATGAAGTGCGCCAAATGCGGTCATGAAGTCGATCCGGCGAGTCCCGAGTGTCCCTACTGCGCCGCGGGAGCGCCGCCCCGCCACCCGGAGGCGGAGCCGCAAACTCCGCGCGTCCGCTGCCCGAAGTGCGGCTCGACCGATCTGGATACCGTGCGCAAGGTGTTCGATCCCGGATGCGGCTGCATCGGGCTCCTGCTCTTCGGCTGGATCGGTCTGCTGTTGGGGCTCCTCGGCGCCAACGACGTCGAAGTGGTCTGCCGCAACTGCGGCGCCCGCTGGTCGCCGGGGCACCGCGGCGGATCGTGTCTGCTGACGCTGCTGGCCGCGATCGTCGGCATCACGGCGCTGTGCGTCGCGGCGGTCCGGGGTCTTACGGGGGCATTGTTCCGCGGCATCTGAAACCGGCACCGGCATCATCATGAAAAGCACCATCATCATACCCAACTACAAAACGCCGTTCCTGACCCGGCTCTGTCTGCGTGCTCTGCGCAGCTGCACCGATCTCGAACAGACGCGCGTCATCGTCGTCGACAACGACTCCGCCGACGAGTCGCTGGAATATCTGAAGCAGGTCGAGTGGATAACGCTCATGGAGCGCAAGACCGCGGGCGAAAGCGGGCCGCAGATGCACGCGCGCGCCCTCGATGCGGCGCTGGCGCAGGTGGATACGCCGTTTTTCGCGGTGATGCACACCGATACCATCATCAAAGATCCCAATTGGCTGGATTTTCTGCTCGGACAATTCGAAGGAACTCCGAAACTCGCCGGCGTCGGCAGCTGGAAGATAGAACACGTCTCCCGCGCCAAGATGATCGGGCAGCGGATCGAGAACTTCATCCGGGAGACCTTCACCCACCGTCGTCACGCCCCCGAAGAACGCTACCTGCGGAGCCACTGCGCGCTCTACCGCACCGAACCCGTGAAAACGCTCACCCGCGGCTTCGATGACGGCGAAACCGCCGGCAGATCGCTGCACCGGATGCTCGTCGCCGCCGGTTGGGAGATGCGTTTCCTCGATTCGGCGGTGCTGGGCAGATACGTCGACCACCTGAACCATGCGACGATGATCCTCAATCCCTCGGGATCGGGGCGCACCAGCAAAGCGTCGTCGCGGCGCAAACTCGAAGGGAAACTGGACAATCCGTATTACCGGCAGCTGCTGGCAAACGACGCGTTGGATAGATCATGAACATCGTGTTCGCCATCTTCAAATACTTCCCGCACGGCGGGATGCAGCGCGATATGATGAGCATCGCCCGGAAACTCTTGGAACGCGGCGACCGCGTCACGATATTCTGCCACCTCTGGGACGACGACGCTCCGCTGCCGGCGGGACTCGCCGTGAAGCGGCTCGACGCCTCCGGGTGGAGCAATCACTCGCGTGCGGCGAGTTTCATCCGCAAACTTCAATCCGAACTGGAAAATCATCCGCACGACCGCTTCGTCGCCTTCAACCGGATGCCGGGAGCGGACTTCTACTTCGCCGCCGACAATCCGTTCTACCTCACGGCGCTCCGCAATGTCGGCAGGCTCGGCAGCCGGCTGCTGCCGCGCTACCGCACCTTCATCGCGCAGGAACGCGCGGTCTTTGCGCCGGAGGCGAAGACGGTGATACTTCATCTCACCGAACGCCAGAAGCGGGAGTATATCGACATCTACCATACGCCGGAAAATCGTTTCCGGCTGCTGCCGCCGGGATTGCCCGCCGACCGGAAACGCCCCCCCGAGGACGAAGCCGAAGCGCGGCGCGAAGCGAAACGCCGTAAACTCGGCGTCAAAGGCAAGGATACGCTGCTGCTCCAGGTCGGTTCGGGCTTCCGCACCAAAGGAGTGGACCGCGCCATCGCCGCCTTCGCCGCGCTGCCGGGGGACTTCCGCGACCACCTGCGCCTCGTCGTCGCGGGCCGGGGGCGGGAAAAGCCGCTGCTCCGGCTCGCGCACCGTCTCGGCGTCGACGACCGGGTGAAGCTGCTCGGCGCGCGCGACGACGTGCCGGATCTGATGCTCGCCGCCGATCTGCTGATCCACCCCGCGCGCAACGAAGCCGCCGGCACGGTGCTCATCGAAGCGCTCGCCGCCGGACTGCCGGTGCTCTGTTCCGGCAACTGCGGCTTCGCGGACTATGTGCGGGAATCCGGCGGCGTCGTGCTGGATCACCCCTTCAGTCAGCGCGATTTCAACAAGACGCTGCTGCGGCTGCTCTCCACGCCGGAGACGCTCGCCGACCTCCGGCAGAACGCCCTCGGGTATGGACAGCAGGGCGATTTCTACCGCCGCGCCGAAGTCGCCGCCGGGATCATCCGCGGGGAGGAGTGACATGGCGGAGTTTCTGGAACTCGACGACTTTTTCCGCCGCCTGTGGCAGCCGCCCGCCGATCCGTTCCGCTACGTGGCGGAACTGGCGGGCGAGGAGTTCCGCAAAGTCAAGACCCGACGCACTTTCCGCGTCGAGATCGCGGGGCGCGGCTTTTTCGTGAAGCACCATCTCGGCGTCGGCTGGGGCGAGATCGTCAAGAACTGGCTGATGTTCAAGCGCCCCGTGCTGAGCGCGCTCGACGAATACCGCGCGCTCAAGAAACTGCGCGAACTCGGGATCCCGACCATGACCCCCGCCGCCTGCGGCTGCCGGGGCAATGATCCCGCGAAGCTGGAATCGTTCCTCATCACCGAAGAACTCGCCGGGATGATCGACCTCGAAGCGTTGACCGCCGGTTGGGAAACGACTCCGCCCGCGTCGGAACTGCGGCACGGGGTCATCCGCGCGGTCGCGGAGTCGGCGGGAAAAATGCACCGGGGCGGCGTCAATCACCGCGACTGCTATCTGTGCCACTACCTGACCCCCCGGCAGGGCGACGGATCCGGCAAACAGGTGTATGTGATCGATCTCCACCGCGCGCAGATACGCGACCGGGTGCCGCACCGTTATCTCGTGAAGGACCTCGCGGGGCTGTGCTTTTCGTCGTTCGACGCGGGATCGACCATGCGCGACGTTTACCGCTTCATCCGGCTCTACACCGGGAGACCGCTGCGGGAGGAAATGCGGGAAAACGCTCCATTCTGGCAAGAGGTGCTGCGGACCGCGCGCAAACTCTATCGCAAGGAATTCGACCGTACGGCGCCGGAACTCAAGTGACTACTCGGCGTCGTCGGTCTGGCGGATCACCACCAGCGTCTGATCGTCGTCCTGTTCCTGCTCGAATTCGCTGACCGTCTTGGTGATGGTGTCCAGCACCGCGCGGATGGACATGCCGCCCTCGCAGGCGGTGCGGAAGGTCTCGGTCAGACGTTCGATCCCGAACTCCTCGCCCGAAGCGTTTCTCGCCTCGGTGATGCCATCGGAAAAGAGCAGCACGCTCGTCCCCGGATCGAGCGCGATGCAGATGCTCTCGAACTCCGCGAACTCGTCCGGCAATATCCCCAACGCCGCCCCTTCGGGAGAAAAGACCCGGATGTGATTGTGGACGAACGTCACCATGTCGGTGTGCCCGGCGCGCCCGAACTCGAGGAGCGAATTGCGCTTATCCAACAGGCAGCAGCCGACGGTGATGAAGCGGTCGGCGTCGATGTCGCGGTGGAGTTTCTTGTTCAGCTCGCGCAGAAAATCGGTGAGGGTCGTGAAGTTGTCCGCCAGACTGCGCGCAAAACTGCGCGCCATCGCCGTAAGCATGCACGCCGGCATTCCCTTGCCGCAGGCGTCGCCGAGCACCACCAGCATCCGGTCGTCGTCGATCCGCACGAAGTCGTAGAAATCGCCGTCGACCTCCTTCGCGGAACGGGTCGAGGCAACGATGGAAAAACATCCCCACTGCGGAGCGCTGCCGGGCAGAAGCGACATCTGCAGATGCCGCACGAAATTCAATTCCTGATCGATCCGGTCGCGGCGGCTTATTTCCTGATAGGCGATCGCGATCTTGTGCACCAAGAGCACCTGATGAGCGAGCAGTTTGAAACGCTCGAACTGGGAATTGGAGAAACTGCGGAGATCGCCGCCGCGGTTGTTCAGCGCGCAGATCACTCCGGCACAGCTTCCCTCGCGCAGCATCGGCACCCCCATCACACTGCGCAGCGCGTCGGAGTGCCCGCGGAAACGATCGTCGCACGCCGCGTCGGAAACCAGTTCCGCACTGCGCCGGAGCGCGATGCCGCCGGCGAACCCCTGACCGAGTACCGTGCTTTCCCGACGCAACTGCGCCTCCAGCGCCTCCGCTCCGCGCCCGGAGTAATCGCCCCACGTGCCGATCGCGACCAGACGGTCGTCCTGCACCTCGTAGATCACGACCGCTTCGGCTTCGATCTGCTCGGCGACATGACGCGCCGCGCCGCGCATGGCTCCCGCCACGCCGTCCTCGCCCTGTATTCCGGTGGAAAAGCGCGCCAGAAACTCGCTGATCTCCCGCGCCCGGGCATCCGCCGCATGCAGCGCCGACCGCAACGTGCGGATCCGGCGCGCCAGCAGATAGACCGCCGCCGCCATAACCGCCAGCAGCACGACCGACAATGCCGCGAACGTGATGGTCAATTCCCGCTTCTCCTATGCTTCGGCGGTAAAACGGCGCGGATTCACGCCTCCGCCTGATACTCCTGCAGCGACTTGAGCGGCGACGCTCCGTGTTTCGCCTCGGCGATGCCCTCCGCGGTCGCGTGCGCCGCCGCCACGGTGGTGACGTACGGCACGCGGTACTGGATCGCCAGCATACGGATGTAACTGTCGTCGATCTTGCTCAAACGGCCGATCGGCGTGTTGATGATCAGCGCCGCTTCGCGGTTGCGGATCAGGTCCGCGACGTTGGGACGCCCCTCGTTGAGCTTCTGCACCAGCTTGCACTGGAGTCCGTGCGAATTGAGGAACAATCCCGTCCCCTCGGTGGCGAGGATCGAAAATCCCAGATCGGCGAGTTTTTTGGCGATCGGCAGCACCGCCTCGCGGTCACGTTCGCAGACCGAGATCAGCACCTTGCCCTCCAACGGCAGTTTCGACCCCGCCGCCGCCTGCGCCTTGTAGTACGCCATGCCGAAGTTCGGGGCGATGCCCATCACTTCGCCGGTGGCGCGCATCTCGGGACCGAGCACCGGGTCGACTTCGGGGAACATGTTGAAGGGGAATACCGCCTCCTTGACGCCGACGTAGTTCTTGGGCGGCTCCTTGAGGTATTTCTTGAAATCGGCGAGCGGAGCGCCGAGCATCAGATTGGTCGCGATCCGCGCCAGCGGCACACCGGTGATCTTGGCGACCACCGGGACCGTCCGCGACGCCCGCGGGTTCGCCTCGATGATATATACCTGATCCTCGCAGACCGCGTACTGCACGTTCAGGATGCCGCGCACCTGGAAGTCCTTGGCGATCGCCGCCGACTGGCGCGCGATGGTGTCGAGGTGCTTCTTCGCGAGCGTCATCGGCGGGATCGAACACGCCGAGTCGCCCGAGTGGATGCCCGCGAGTTCGATGTGTTCCATCACCGAAGCGATGTAGGTGTGTTCGCCGTCGCTGATCGCGTCGACTTCGCACTCGATCGCGTGATCAAGAAAGCGGTCGATCAGCATCGGATATTCGGGGCTGACCTGGATCGCCTCGATCGCGTAGCGCGTGAGCATCTCCTCGTCGTAGATCACCGCCATGCCGCGGCCGCCGAGCACGAACGACGGACGCACCATCACGGGGTAACCGATCTTTCTGCCGAGCGCCAGCGCTTCGTCGAGCGAACGCGCGGTGCCGCTTTCGGGCTGCTTGACGCCGAGGGCGATCATGCGTTCGCGGAAGTATTCGCGGTCCTCGGCGAGTCGGATGCCCTCCGGCTGGGTGCCGATGATCTTCACGCCTGCGTCCTTGAGTTCCTGTGCGATGTTCAGCGGGGTCTGCCCGCCGAACTGGACGATCACGCCCTCGGGTTTCTCCTTCTCATAGATCGCGAGCACGTCCTCGAGCGTCAGCGGTTCGAAGTAGAGCTTGTCGCTGGTGTCGT
>CACZPY010000092.1 GCA_902783135.1 uncultured bacterium | reverse complement strand
CGATCTGCGGCACGCCGCGCGGCGCCGGAGCGATGCCGTCGAGCTTGAAGAGCCCGAGGCTCTTGTTGTCCTTGGCAAGTTCGCGCTCGCCCTGCAGCACCCGGACGTCCACCGCGGGCTGGTTGTCCGCCGCCGTGCTGAAGATCTCGCTCTTCTTGGTCGGGATCGTGGTGTTGCGCTCGATCAGCCGCGTCATCACGCCGCCCATCGTTCCGATGCCCAGCGACAGCGGGGTCACGTCGAGCAGCAGCACGTCGTTCACCTGACCGCCCAGGACGCCGCCTTGGATCGCCGCGCCGGCGGCGACCACTTCGTCGGGGTTGACCCCCTTGTGCGGTTCCTTGTTGAAGATGTTCTTCGCCGTTTCCTGCACCTTGGGCATGCGGGTCATGCCGCCGACGAGGATGACTTCGCGGATCTTGTCGCTGGTCGTTTCGGCGTCGCGCAGGCAGTTGTCGCAGGGCTTGCGGGTGCGCTCCAAGAGCGGATCGCAGAGACGCTCCAGCTGCGCGCGGGTCAGCGTGATGTTCATGTGCACCGGACCCGAAGCGTTCATGGTGATGAACGGCAGGTTGATGTCGCTCGACATACTGCTCGAAAGTTCGCACTTCGCCTTCTCCGCCGCCTCCTTCAGACGCTGGAGCGCCTGCGGATCCTTGCGCAGATCGACCTGATTTTCCTTCTGGAACTCGTCGGCGAGGTAGTTGATGACCGCCTGGTCGAAGTCGTCGCCGCCCAGATGCGTGTCGCCGTTGGTCGCCTTGACCTCGAAGACGCCGTCGCCGATGTCGAGGATCGAAATATCGAAGGTGCCGCCGCCCAGGTCGTAGACCGCCACCGTCTCATCGTTCTTCTTGTCCAGACCGTAGGCGAGCGCCGCCGCCGTCGGCTCGTTGATGATGCGCAGGACTTCCAGCCCCGCGATCTTGCCGGCGTCCTTGGTCGCCTGACGCTGCGTGTCGTTGAAGTACGCGGGCACGGTGATCACCGCCTGCGTGATCTTCTCGCCCAAATAGGCTTCCGCGTCGGTCTTGAGTTTCTGCAGGATCATCGCGGAGATCTCGGGCGGGGAATAGACGTGGTCGCCCACCTTGACGTGCGCGTCGCCGTTCGCCGCTTCGACGATCTCGTAGGGCGCCATTTCGCGTTCGCGTGTGCACTCGGCGTACTTGCGCCCCATCAGACGCTTGATCGAAAAGATCGTGTTCTTGGGGTTGGTCACCGCCTGACGCTTCGCGGTCTGCCCCACCAGCCGCTCGCCGCTCTTGGTGAACGCGACGATCGACGGAGTGGTGCGGTTGCCCTCCGCGTTCGGGATGATCTTGTACTCGCCGTTCTCCATGACCGCCATACAACTGTTGGTGGTCCCGAGGTCGATACCCAGAATCTTGCTCATAATCAAATCCTCCTTTGGCTTTTTCATTTGAGATGAACCCACCGGCAATCAAGCATAAGCCGTGCCAAGCCGCTTTTTCGCCTCAACATTCCGGGGAGAGACCCGCGAAGTGTGACAAGTTGGCACTACCGGACGTGCCACCGTGACACGCCGGCGAGCCGCGGAGGATAAAATTCCGCCTCAAAAAAACTCCGGATACCGTGACCCGCAGTATCCGGAGCAGAAATTCATGGATCACGCGAGAACGCTCTCGCGTGCGCGTATAAAATTAGGATCAGTCCTCGACCTTCTTGAATTTCGCCTTGATCGTGAACTTGTCGCCCGTCGACACCGCGAGCGGGGATTTCACCATCCGCGTCCACTTGTTGATCTTGCAGGGAGCGATCGAAGAACTTTGGTTGTCGAACTCGAATTCCAGACATTCGATGAAGATGGATTCATCCCGCTTGCCGTCCGCGAGGCGGATCGGGGATATCGAGGGGACGACATTGGCGCGTTCCTTGTCGCCGGTGTCGAGAACTTCGAATTCGAGAGCCACGTCCCGGATCTTTTCGAGATTGACGGTGATCGAGTAATAGCAGAGACCGGAGTGCCGTTTTTGAGAGTAGTCCCGTCTGCCGGTCACTTGGATGCCGGCGGGCAGTTTGGTGGTCAGGCACTTGAGATGACCGCGGCAATAGAAGTTGAGATCGATGCGCGCATAGTCGGCGGCGAACGACGCTGCGGCGAACACGAACAGCATCACGGAGGCGAGGAATTTTTTCATGGCCGAACTCCTTGATATACTTACCTGCCGGAGAACCCGGACTCGACAGAAGATAACGCCGGAAGTGCAAAAAATCAAGTCGCCGGCGAAGTCATTGTCCGGCAAAAAAACTTGCGGATGCTCAAGCGCGCCGTCCGCCTTTTAATTTATGAACCCCGGTAGTATTTCATTCCGGGAGAACGCACGTAAAAAACCATCCGGCGCTGTTGAATAATCTCAAGCCGTGAAGTATTTTATGAAGACGGCATCGAGCAACGGGGCATAGCGCAGTGGCTAGCGCGTCTGCTTTGGGAGCAGAAAGTCGCGGGTTCGACCCCCGCTGCCCCGACCAGTTTTTTTGTT
>CACZPY010000091.1 GCA_902783135.1 uncultured bacterium | reverse complement strand
GCAGCGTCGGCTGGGGAGCGTTCGTTATGCCGGGGACCACGTTTCTGCCGAATGCCGGTCCCGTGGGCTCGACCATCGGATTTCTGCTCGCCGCGGCGATGATGATCGTGCTGGCCTTCAACTACCACAAGGTCATCAACTACATCCACGGTTCGGGCGGAGCCTACGTCTTCGTCACGAAAATATTCGGGCACAACCACAGTTTTCTGGTGGGCTGGTTCCTTTTGGTCACGTACATAGCGGTCATGTGGGCCAATGCGACGGCGCTGGTGCTGTTGGCGCGGCTTCTTTGCGGCAGGCTGTTCCAGTTCGGGTTCCATTACCGGTGCATCGGATTCGACGTGTATTTCGGCGAAGCCCTGTTGAGTCTGGCCGCTCTCGTGCTCTGCGGCGGTGTCTGTCTCGTCGGCAGACGCTTCACCATCAGAGTCCATGCGTTTTTCGCCTTTGCGCTGGTCGTCGGCGTGGCGGCCTGTTTCACCGCCGCGCTGTTCAAGCATCAGGGAGGGATGGCGACCATGGGACCCGCGTTTTCGGACGGTTTAAAATGGATACAGGTGATCCGCGTATTCGCCATGGCTCCCTGGGCCTTCGTCGGGTTCGAAGCGGTCATCCACTCCTCGCCCGAGTTCAAATTCCCGGTCAAGCGCGTCTTTTCGCTGCTGCTGGCGGCGATATTGATCTCCTCGCTGATCTACATACTGCTCATGCTGCTCCCCGTTCTTTCTCTGCCGGAGGGCTGCTCGAACTGGAAAGAGCACCTGGACGCGTCTTTTCGAATCAAGGCCAAGGGGATCGGCGGAATGCCCGTATTCTCGGCGGCGAAAACCGCTCTCGGCCCGTGGGGTATGGCCGCGATCGGCGGCGCTATGCTCTCCGGAGTGCTCACGGCGATCTTCGCCACGTATATCACGCTCAGCCGCCTGATATGTTCGATGTCCAACGACGGGATGCTGCCCGAATGGTTCGGCCGCCGCGACCGGGACGGCATCCCCGTGTACGCCATTATCGTGCTCATGTGCATTTCGCTGCCGGTACCGTTTCTGGGCAGGACGGTGCTCCACTGGCCGGTGGATCTCTCGAATTTCGGCATCTCCCTGGCTTACGGATACACCTCCGCCGCCGTGCTCGCCATCGTCAAGAAGGAGGGCGGGCGGCCGATCGAAAAGGCCGCCGGCGTCTTCGGGCTCGTGATGTCGATCATCTTCTGTCTGCTGATGATGGTGCCGAAATACCTTTCCGGCAGTTCGCTTTGGACGGGATCGTATCTGTTCCTCTCCATCTGGTGCTTCGTCGGCTTACTGTTCTATCGGCGGCTGTTCATCAAGGACGACCATGGGCGTTTCGGAAACTCCGTCGTCGTGTGGATCTCCGTGCTGATCGTGATCTTCTTCTCGTCGCTGATGTGGTTCCGCCTCGCGATTTGCAGTTCCGCGGCATCCGCCTACCATGAATTCATCGGCAAGATGGTCTCCGCGGAGCTCGCCGAAAAGAGCATCGCCGACACGAACACCGACATGCTGTTCAAGACCTCGATCGAACTCGGCATCCTCATCGCCTCGCTGACGATCATACTGAATCTGTTCTCGATCCTCCACCGGCGCGAAAGGGAACAGATCATCGACAAGCTCAAGGCGGAGGAGAGCGCCAATCACTCGAAGAGCTACTTTTTCTCGACCATCAGCCACGACATCCGCACTCCGCTGAACGCGATCATCGGATATTCCCAGATGCTCCAGATGGGGTTCAAACAGGCGGAAGACCGCGAACAGGCGCTCGAGTCGATCATCGCCGGCGGCAGATCGCTGCTCCGCCTCATAAACGACGCGATCGACTTCGCAAAACTCGAGGACGGTCAGTTGAGGTTGGAACCGAAGCCCACGGATTGCGCCAAACTGCTGCACGATTTCGTGGATTCCTTCCGCGACGTGCGGCACATCCAGTCGATCAAGCTGCGCTGCCTGACCAGCGAAATGCCGACGCTCCTGATCGACCCGAAACGCATCCGGCAGATACTGTTCAATCTGGAAGACAACGCCGTGAAGTTCACGCAGCATGGGTTCGTGGAGGTCCGCGCCACTTTCTACCGGAACGCCGACGGCGATACCGGGACCTTGCGGATCGAGGTGGAGGATTCCGGCATCGGCATCAGCAGAGAGGACCTCGAAAAGATCGCCTCTCCGTACGTTCAGGTGGATGCGAAAGAGGCACGGCACGGCGGCACCGGCATCGGACTGGCGGTGTGCCGCAAACTCGCGGAAGCGATGGGGGGCGAACTTTCCATCGCCTCCGTTCTCGGGAAAGGCTCCACCTTCACGGTGTTGCTGCACGACGTCAAAGTGACCGATGCCGTACCGGAGGAGGAGCAAGACCAGTTGGACGATCTCCAAGCCATGCCGCCCGCCCCGGTCGCGAAGGAGGAAACGCCGGTCGCGAAGGAGGAAAAACCGGCGGACGTGAAACCCGCCCCGGAGGCGATCGCGAAGGAGGAAAAACCGGCCGAGCCCGCCGCCGCCAAGCGCATCCTGATCGCCGACGACCAGAAGGTGAACCTGATCGTCCTCAAGACGATGCTCAAAAAACTCGGGAACTTCGACGTCGTCATGGCCAAGGACGGCAAGGAGGCGCTGGACATTTTGACTTCCGATAATGCTCCGTTCGACCTTGTGCTCACCGACATGTGGATGCCGGTGATGGACGGAGAGTGGCTGGTCCACGCCGTCCGCGCGGACGCGAAGCTGGCGGATATCCCGGTCCATGTGGTGACTGCGGATGTCGA
This sequence comes from uncultured bacterium, assembly GCA_902783135.1. GTDB lineage: Bacteria > Verrucomicrobiota > Lentisphaeria > Victivallales > Victivallaceae > UBA1784. Next base: position 1,388 of record CACZPY010000091.1, on the reverse strand, counting down.
GATGCTGGTCAAATACCGCGAGAGCGGCTTCGACGGGATCCTGCTGAAACCGGTCACGGTGGAGAAACTCCGGGAGATCATCGGATAACGGGGGAGACGCGGCATATGGACATCGCCATCGGCACCTCCATCCTGTGCGATACTGGATCGCCGGAAACGTATCTCCGTCTGATCGCCGAGGCGGGGTTCACCCATCTGCATTGGGACCACCAGTGGGATACCGATTTCCTTTACAGTTCCTTCGAGATCGCGCAGTGCAGGAAATGGCTCAGGACGTACGGTCTGAAACTGCTGGACATCCACGGCTCGGAGGGCGTGGAAAAGCAATGGTTCTCCCCCGAGGAATACCGGCGCCGGTCCGGTGTGGAACTGGTGATCAACCGCGTCGTCATGCTCCATGAACTGGAAGGTCCCGGCTGCGTCATGATGCACCTGCCTCCCAACCGGGCGATAAAATCGACGCCGGAGGACGAACGGCTGCTGCCGGCGCGCGTCGAGGCGCTGAGACGCAGTCTCGACGAAATCGTCCCCGCGCTGGAAAAATACGACGCGAGGCTCGCGGTGGAAAACCGCCGGAACGACTCCTTCCGGGTCATCGCCGAGGTCATGGCGGAGTACCCGGCGGAACGGATCGGCATCACGCTCGACACCGGACACGCCAATATAGACGAGGCCCGCGGTCTCGACCGCATGGAAAAATTCAAGGATCGTCTTCTGGCGCTCCATCTCAACGACAACGACGGTGCGGGCGATCTGCATCAGCCGCCCTTTTACGGCACGCTCGACTGGGAGCGCGTCGCAAGATTGGTCGCGACCTCCGCATACGCCGGGCGTCCCGCGAGTTTCGAGCTGATCATGCGCCACACGCCCTTCTTCGTTCCGGATGTGCCGCTCGCCGGGCAGCCGGAAAAGAACCTGAAGGATTTTCTTGCCGACGCCTACGACCGCTGTCTCCGCGCCGCCGAAATGATCGAACGGGCCGGAAAAACCGCCCGAAAAATGCAACCGTAAACAGGGATTTCAGAATGAAAGAACTCCGTATCGCAGTGATCGGCTGCGGCGACCGCGCAGTCGGCGTGATCTCGAACTTTCTCAAGGCGGCGGATGGACGTGCCTCGGTCCGCCGCTACTACGATCCGGCGCCGCGGGCGCTCGACCGGGCGCTCGAAAAGTGGAACGCCGCCAAAGCGGTCCGCGCCGCTTCCGTGGAAGAGGCGGTCAACGCCCCCGACGTCGACCTCGTCGCCATTTTTTCGCCCAACGCCCGCCACTGCGAGGCGATTTTGGCGGCGCTCGCCGCCGGAAAGCGGGTATTCGCGGAAAAACCGCTCGCCACCACGCTGGAGGACTGCGAAAAGATCGTCGCCGCCGAAAAGCGCGCCGGGATC
>CACZPY010000090.1 GCA_902783135.1 uncultured bacterium | reverse complement strand
GGCTGCAGCCGCTCCGCGAAAGGTTTTCAGGTCGAGAGGCTTTATTACAAAGCCTTGGAGAACTCCGCCGGTGCGACCGGTGCGCCGAACATGATCCACGGCGGTAAATTCAATATCCTCACCGTTGCCGGCAGCGCTCACTCCGTGCCGATCGACGAATTGCGAAATTTCTGGGGCGCGATGGTGAAGCAGAAGAAGGCGATATCGATCCGGTTCGGAAGCTACTACATCGACAATACGCTGGTGCCGTTCGACGAATAACCGGCGCGTCGGAATATCCCTCCGCGATACAGCGGGAAAGCGTAGTGACAAAATAAAGCATGAGGGCAAATACGGCAATGAATGACATCTGTCGCGAAGAGCTGCGCAAATATCAGGAAAAATACCACGCCGAACACTCGACCGGAGACCTCGCTCCGACCGTGTGCGCATTGTTCGGCGTCCCCGAGCCCGCCGACAACGGCGGCGAAGCGCTCGCTCCCGTGTTGGAGCGCGCGACGGAACTTTTCGGCGCGGCGGCGAGGTGCGAACGTTTACTGATCCACTGTCCCGACGCCGTGGGCGACATCCATTACCGGAAGCATCCGGAACTCCTGGCGCGCGTCGAAAAGCTCGCAGCTCTGAAAATGCTGTCGACCACCATCTTTCCGAGCGTCACTCCCGGATGTTTCTGCACGATCTTTTCCGGCGCGTCGCCCGAGGTCCACGGCTTCAAGAAGTGGGAGCAGAAGATCGTCACGGTCGAGACCATCTTCGATATTCTTCCCAACGCCGGAAAGAGCGTCGCCATCGTCGCCAAAGACAGCAGCATGGCGCGCATCTTCCGCAACCGCAAGATCGACTACTACACCGTCCGCAGCGACGATATCGCCCGCCGCATCACTTCGCGGCTGATCGAAGAGGACGAGTACGACGTGATCGTCAGCTACACCTGGCAGTTCGACCACTTCGGGCACCATAATGGCCCCGATTCGCCCGAATCGCTCGAGGCTCTCAAGTTCTGCGTGGAGACCTTCGAGGAGTTCGTCGCCGCCACCGAGCGGCACTGGAAAAAGTACAATCGCGCCGTCATTTGGGCGCCCGACCACGGAAATCATCAGGTCGATGAAAAGACCGGCAGCCACGGCAAGGACATCCCCGAGGACATGCTGGTCAACCACTTTTACCGCCTCGCGGCAGGAGTGCGCTGACATCGGAAAAACGGTCTTTGAACCATTGAACCATAAAACAAGGTGGTATTATGAAAAAACATCTGCTAATGGTCTCCTTCGCCGCGCTGGCGGCGATGCCCCTCTCCGCCGTCGAGATGAAGGAGCTCAACTTGCTGACGGACAGCAAGTTCACCCCCGTGGAAATGCACGGACGCACCACCGCCGCCTTCGGTTGGGGAATGGACGATGCCCCCCGCCGCTCCGCGAGCGGTCTGCACGGCAAATACCTCTCCGGCGAAGGACTCTTCGACATCGAAGTCAAGGACGGCGTCTTTACGATCAAGTACCCAGAAAAACTCCACCCGGTCTACAAGAAGGGCGGCGAAGTCAAATTCGGCAACGTCCGTCCGTATTTCGGCTTTGAGGGCGGCAAGTACCGCATCCGTGCGCGGGTCAAGGTCGAACGGGGCCGCTTCGCCTTCGGCGACGGCACGGTGGTGAAACCCTCGCCCGAGTGGCAGGATATCGACTACATTTCCAACCGGAAAGTCAGCGGTTTCACCTACAGACCGGTCGCCAACGGCGGCTTTTCCATTACCGACTTCACCGTCTGCCCCGAGTATCCGGAATTGGGCGGCGAGATCAATCTGCCCGACGGCGGCAAACTCACGAAGATTTTGTTGCCCAAGGACGCCGACTACATGATGCGTTTCTGCATAGCGGCGTGGCAGCACTGGCTTTATAAATTGACCGGTGTGGCGCTGCCGGTCGAGGTGGTCGAAAAAGTCGAGCCGACCAAAGGCGCTCTCGCGGTCGTCAAGGGCGAGACCGCCCCCGGCGGCTGGCAGATCAAGGTGGACAAGAACGGTGTCGTCGTGACCTGCGCCGAGGACGCCGTCTACATCCCGGCGCTGTTCGATTACCTGCGCGAACTCGGTTACACCCACTACTCCAACCGCCAGCCGGACCTCAAGATCAAAGCCGATCCCGCGTTCGTGCTGAAAGCCGTCAACAAGGCGATCAAACCGCACTTCCGCTATTTCGTCTATGGCATCGACGGCGTCGGCAACAATGACCGCAACATGCTTTACACCAAGAACACGGTCGACTACTTCCATCTGCCGAAATCCACGATGGATCACGTCCTCAACGTGGTCCTCCCGACCGAGATGTATTTCAAGGATCACCCCGAGTACTACGCCCTCGACGAGTCCGGCAAACGTGCGACCGCGAGTTACATCATCCGTACCAGTCCCTGCTTCGCCAACAAGGACGCTTTCGAGATCGCGGCGAACAACATGGTCAAGTACGCCTTCGCCCAGCCGCGGCGCAGGCATCTGTTGTTCTACATCGGCGACGGCGGCCACAGTTGCCTCTGTGACGAGTGCGCCAAGGTCAACCGCGGCGTCAAGGGCAACTACAGCCAGATGATGATGCGTTTCTACAACCGCCTCGCCGGCGAGGTCCGCAAACGCGACCCCGAAATGCGCGTCGCCTTCGGCGCCTACTCCGACTATCAGGAGCCTCCTCTCGAGTACAAGCCCGAGCCCAATTTGTACTGCACCTACGCCGTCAGCCACAAGCGCGGCTTCCCGTGCACGCTGCACCACGAGTGCGAACTCAACAAGCCCGGCTTTGACGAGATACGGGCCTGGAGCAAGTTCATCGGCCGCGAAAATCTGGGTCCCATGACCTACCGCGATATGCGTCCCCTGCACAGCGTCGAGCGCTTCAAGGAGTACAACAAGTACATGAGTTATGAGATATTCAGTTGGATCTGGATGGGCTGGTGTCCCGCCAACCCCTTCGTCTGGACCCGCTGGAACTACGGCGAAGACGACGTGCTCGGATTGCTGAAGGAGTTCAACGACCACTACTACGGCAAGGCCGGGAAGTACGTGACCGAGATCGATCAGATGCTTGAGGAGTTCGCCAGAAACTACAAGCACTCACCGGAAGAGATCGCCATGGCACGGCACAGCAAGCTGCCGATCCATATCGGATTGCGCTGCGGCGACCTTTACTCAAAGAGCAAGATCGACCGCGCGATGTTCGACCGGATCTACGAACTGCTGGACAAAGGACTCGCCGAGATCGGCGACTCCGACAGATACGCCCGCCAGAACACGCTCCACGAAAAGGCGTATTACATCTTCGAGGACCTCAACCGCTACCGCCTCAGCGAATGCAAGGACGATGCCGAACTCGCCAAATACGCCGCGCGCCTCGCCGAATTTGTCCGGATCGCCCGCGAAGTCGAGCAGACGCGGAAAAAGTTGATCCCGATGAACAGCACGCAGGAGATATTCACGCTTTTTTCCGGCATCTCCATCGAGTCCGGAAACAAGAAGGGCTGGTGTTTCACGCCCGAGGTCGAGGAGTTCCTGAAGGATCCGGTCAAGGCGCTTGCGATGGAACCGGAAAAGATCCCCGGCGGACTGCTCTTCCCGCCGCGGCTGATGAAAGGCGGCGTCGGCACCACCCGCTATGCGTACAAATGCCCGCCGCGCGTCGCCAATTTCGTCCACCGCGCCTCGTCCGGCCGCGGAGAGATCACCATCAACTTCAACCTCGCCGAGCCGATCGCGGAAAGTACCGTGCTGTCGCTGACCGGGTTGGACGATGACAAGCCGGGTGTCGGACGTTTCGCCGTCGAAGTCAACGGCACGCGCATATTCGAGGGCGCCGACACCTTCCCCGAAAATCAATGGGGCAACATGGGCATACCCGTTCCGGGCGGTTTGTTCAAAGCCGGCATCAACATCATCAAACTCATCAACACCACGCCAGAGAGTTCCGGCACCTACAATGTCACCGAGGATTACACGCAGGGCTGGGTCGGCTTCTCCGATCTGGTGCTGCTCAACCCCAACGGCGATTTCAAAACCTTCCTCAAGGGCGGCAAGAACCGCACCAACTGGTATCAGGCGCGGCAGAAGTTCAACCAGCCGCTCGGGAAGATCGAAGTCCGTGACGGCAAGCTGTACGTTGAGGGCGACAGTGCGGAAAGCACCGGAGCCGCTTTCTTCCGGCTGCACCGCTATCCCAAGATCGCCGTCCGGCCGTTCCGGAAGGTCCGGGTCCGGATCACCGCCTCCGGCGAAGGGAAGCTGGTGATCGGTCTCTGGCCGTACAGCGTCAAGGGCTATCAGGGTAATCCGACCCGCCTCAAGACGACCAAGATATTCTACCTCAACCCGGACAAGCCGCGCACGTGTACCTATACGTTCACGCTGCACCCCAATACCGACCGCATCGTACCCTTCGTCGGCGTCGCCGGCAAGGGCAAGGCGGAGGTGAGTTCCTACGAGATGGAACTTCTCACGGATCCCGTAGCGCCGAAAAACAAGAAAAACTGATTTGTTCCATTATGAAGGTTTGCGCCATTCAACTGCCGTACGCGCACGATCCGCGGGACGCGGAGTCGTCGGTGAATTTCCTGATCCGGGAACTCGACAGTTGCGATGAATCGCTGGATCTGATACTCACTCCGGAGTACTCGAATACGCCATCCGAGTTCCCGGCGGGCGAAAATCTTTCCTTCGCGGAGGCGCATACCGCGCGTTTGGTCGAAGCGGCGCGTAACGCCGCGAAGCGGTGCAAGGCGATCGTAGCGCTGTCCTTCTGCGCGCCGACTCCGCACGGCTGGCGCAACACCACGCGGGTCTTCGACTCCGCCGGCGAAGCGGTCGGTGATTATTACAAACAGCATCTGGTGTTGAGCGAACCCGCCGTCCACGGCGTCGACAACAGTTACACCCGCAGTTTCCGCCAGCCGGAGATCATCGAAGTGGAGGGCATCCGCTTCGGATTCGTGATCTGCTACGACGCCTACTTCGAGGAGTATATCGAGTACCTCGGGTACCGCCGCCCGGATATCGTGCTCGTTTCGGCGTTTCAGCGCGGCGAGCCGTGCGAAAATTTGCGGCTGATGAATCGGGCGCTCGCCTACCATACCGGAGCGTTCGTGCTGCGCGCCGGCGTCGGCATGGGCGAAAATGCAAATGTCGGCGGCACTTCGCTCGTGGTCGCTCCGTCGGGGGAGATCCTCGCCGATGCGGGAGAAAAGAACGGCAAACTCGTCTGCGATATCGGCGATCCGAAGCAGAAATACATGCGCAGCAACAGTTTCGGCGGCAAAATGATATTGAACCGCGACTTCATCGAGCAGGGGCGCACTCCGTGGAGTTACCGCGTCGGCGGCAGCTGCGTGAAACCCGGCGACGCCGAAATGCCCTATCCGCGCGTCTGCGCCCACCGCGGCTTCAACACCATCGCGCCGGAAAATTCGCTGCCCGCGTGGGGCGCGGCGATTTCGCTCGGCGCGGAGGAGATCGAATTCGACCTGTGGGAGACCGCCGACGGCGTCCCGGTGTCGATCCACGACGAAACGCTCGACCGCGTCTCCAACGGCCACGGCAAGGTCAGGGAAAAGACCCTCGCCGAATTGGAACAACTGGATTTCGGCTCCGTGCGCGATCCGCATTTCGCGGGGCTGAAGATCGTGAAGTTCGAAGATATCCTGCGCGCGTTTCCCCGTCAGGCGGTGATGAATATCCACATCAAATCGCCGTCGTCGAAGGAGCGTTTTTCGCGTCCCTTCGTGAAGAAGATCGCCGATATGCTGATCGAGTACGACTGTGCCTCGCACGCCTATTTCATGACCGGGCCGTCGGTGCTGGAGGCGGCGCTCGAAGTGGCGCCGTGGGTGCCGCGGTGCATGGCGTCCGGTCCGTTCGAGCAGAAGATGTTCATCGTCGAGCGGGCGGTGGAGTGGCAGTGCCGGAAGGTGCAGATGTTCACCCCGTACTACAATCAATCGATGATCGACCGCGCCCATGACCTCGGTATCCGCTGCAACTTCTTTTACAGCGACCGCCCGGAGGAGGCGCGGGAGCTCCTGAAAATGGGCGTCGATACGCTGCTCACCAACGATTACTGGAACATCGCGCAGGTCAAGGCGCAGTTCGTGCGCGACCGGGATCGCTTCTGACCCCTCATGCCCGCAGTTTTCCGTCACGGCTTGAAAGTGACCCGCGGGCGCAATATATTATCCCTCACACATATAAGAACCGGTATCGCGGCGCGCGGGCGCGCCCGCACCGGCGGACGGAGTCAATAACGGCATCATGGGTATTTCTGTCATCTGCACCGGGACCGAGCTGTTGCGCGGCAGTACGGTGAACACCAATCTCGCGGCGCTGGGCAAGGCGTTGACGGCGCGCGGAGCGAAGATCGACGCGGCGTTTACGGTCGGCGACCGGGCGGAAGATCTGTACGGCGCGCTCGCGGATGCGCTGAAACTTTCGGACTGCGTGGTTTTCATCGGGGGATTGGGTCCCACCGCGGACGATCTGACGTTGCCTTGTGCGGCGCGTTTCTTCGGGCTGGAACTGCGTCAGGATACGGAACTTACCGCAAAAGTTGAGGAGTTCTGGGCGCGTCTGCATCAGGGGCGCTGCCCCAAAAATCAGTACAAGCAGGCGATGCTTCCCGAAGGGGGCAGGGCGATCCCGAATCCCAGCGGCTCCGCGAGCGGCATCGAGTTTTCCGGATCGTACGACCGCCGGATGCGGCACATCTTTCTGCTGCCGGGGCCGCCGACCGAGTTCATCCCGATGGTGCGCGATCATCTCGCCGACCGGTTGCTCGAACTTTCCGGCGCGACGGAACACGTCCGCGGTTTTCTCGCCGCCGGGGTGGGGGAGTCCTTCGCGTCGCGCCTCGTCGAACAATCTCTCGGCGGTCCCGATCCCGCGCTCGCCTACACCGCGAATTTCGAGGGGACGCGCATCTATGTTTGCGACGCCGACCCTGCCGAAGCGGAGCGCAAGTTCGCCGTCATCCACGCCGCCCTCGGCGACGCCGCACTGCCGGAGGGGGAGTTTTCGCTCGCTCCGTATCTCGTCAAACGGTTGGCGCAGCGCAATCTGACCTTCAGCGCGGCGGAGTCGTGCACGGGCGGCATGATCGCTTCGGCGGTCGTCGATGTGCCCGGAGCCTCCTCGGTGTTCATGGGCGGCGTCGTCGCCTACGACAATATGGTCAAGCATGAATTGCTGAACGTACCCGCCGCGACTTTGGAACACTTCGGCGCCGTGAGTGCGGAGACCGCCGAGGCGATGGCGCGCGGCGTGGCGGCGCAACTTCACACCGACTGTTCCGTCGCCACCACCGGGATCGCCGGCCCCGGCGGCGGCACGGACGAAAAACCGGTCGGGCTGGTCTATGTGGCGGCGTATTTGAACGGTAAGTGCGAAGTGCGGGAGTTCCGTTTCCGCGGCGAACGCGACGCGATCCGTCAGCGTTCGACCGCCAAGGCGCTGCTGCTCGCGCTTGAGATGTTGAAGTCCGAAGGATGTTAAGTTACCTCAAAATCGACAACTACGCGTTGATCGAACGCGAAGAACTGGAGTTTTCTCCCGCGTTCAACGTCGTCACGGGAGAATCCGGAGCGGGCAAGTCCATCCTGATGGGCGCGTTGGAGTTCCTGATCGGCGGGCGCACCGACCGGGGCGCGCTGCGCTCCGGTTCCGATCGCTGTACCGTGAGCGGCATTTTTCCCTGTCCCCGGAGACCGCCGCGCGCATCGGCGCACTGTTGGACGATGCGGGCGTTCCCTTCGACCCCGGCGCGGGGGAACTCGCGCTGCGCCGGGTGATGACGCCCTCCGCGACGCGCAACTTTATCGCCGACACCCCCGTCGGCGCGAAACTCCTCGGCGCGGTCGGCGCGGAGCTGGTCGACTTTCACGGCGTGAACGATCAGCTGTCGCTGCTCGTCCCCGCCCGTCAGTTGGAGCTGTTGGACCGCTTCGGGCACTTGGAGGAAAAGCGGCAGGAGTGCGCCGCGATCTGCTCCGAACTCGCCGCGCTCGAACGGGAGCGCGCCGCCTTCGAAGCCAATTTGCCCGACGAGGACGCCGCCGACCGTCTGCGGCTGATGGTCGAGGAGATCGATCTCTGCAACCCAGCCCCCGACGAAGACGAGGAACTTGCCGGCAAGCACCGCCTCGCCGCCAATTCGCAGCAGGTGCTGGCGTGCGCCTCCGAATTGTCGCAGCTGCTCTCCGAGGGCGAAGGTTCGGTTGCGGATCAGTTGGGTACGGTGCACCACCGTTTGAGCGAGTTGGAGCGCATCGATTCCGGCATGACGGAGCAACTCTTGCGCAAGAGCATGGATATTCAGGACGCGGTCACGGAACTTTCGCGCGACATCGCGTCTCTCGCCGACAAGGTGGACCTTGACCCCGAGGAACTTGCCGCCATCGAGGCGCGGTTGGAGGAACTTTACACTCTTAAGCGCCGCTACGGTCCCTCGCTCGAACAGGTGTTGGATGCTCTGGATGAGGGGAAGCGGCGCCTGCGCGCCGTGGACGAGGCGGTGCAGGCACGGCGCGACTTCGCCGCGAAGCGCAAGGCGTTGGAAGAAAAACTCGCATCCGCCGCGCGCGAACTTTCCGCCGCGCGCCGGAAGTATGCCGACAAGTTCCTCGGCAAGTGCCGCGCCAAATTGGAACTGATCGGCTTCAGGAATTCCCGTCTGGAGGCGCGCTTCGAGGATATCCCGGCGGGAAGTTCCGGCATGGACAAACTGGAACTTCACTTTTCCGCGAACGTGGGCGAGGATATGCGCCCCCTGCGCAAGATCGCCAGCAGCGGCGAACTTTCGCGGGTGATGCTGGCGATGAAGACCGTCCTCGCCGACGCCGATTCGGTGCCGACCGTGGTCTTTGATGAGATCGACATGAACATCGGCGGCGAGACCGCGAACCGGGTAGGGGAGGAACTGCACGAACTCGGCCGACACCGGCAGATACTGTGCATTTCGCACCTCGTGCAGGTCGCCGCGCGCGCCGACGCGCACTTTTTGGCGGAAAAGCACACCGAAAAGGGCAGGACCTTTTCGGCGGTGCGGCGTCTGGACGACGTGAAGCCGGAACTCGCGCGGATGCTCGGCGGCGGAGAATCTTCGCTCCGTCACGCCGAAGCGCTGCTCAAGGAATTGTCACAACGGTGATTTTTGCATGCATAAATACATTGTCAGGGAAGGGGCTGTAGTATGAGATCTTCAAGTGTACTGGTCATCGGCGCGAGCGGAGCGATGGGGCGTTATGCGGTGCCGTTTCTGGCGGAGAGCGGCTGCCGCGTCACCGCGGTTTCGTTGGACGATCCGCCCGCATCTCCGCTGCCGGGGGTGACCTATATCAAAGCGAACGGCAAGGATCCCGAGGTCCGCGACGAATTGCTGGCGCGGAACTTCGACGGCATCATTGATTTTCTGTGCTACCCGACGCGGGAACTCGTGAAAACGCTGCCCCGGATGCTCGATCACACCGGGCAGTATGTTTTTCTCTCGTCCGGGCGGATCTACGCCAATCTGGAGTGTCCGGTGCGCGAAACTTCGCCGCGGCTGATCGACGTTTCCGACGATCCGCTGCTGCTGAACTCCGACGACTACTGCATCTTCAAGGCGCGCGGCGAAAACATCCTCTTCGCCTCGCCCAAAAAGAACTGGACGATCGTCCGTCCGGCGACGACCTACAGTTTCCTGCGCTACCAGCTGGTGACGCTCGAAGCCGCCGACACCGTCGGCCGGGCGCGGCAGGGCAAGGCGGTCGTGCTGCCGGAGCAGGCGCGCGAAAAACCCGCCACCTTGAGCTGGGGAGGCGACGCGGGCAGAATGATCGGGATGCTCCTCTTCAAAGAGGCGGCGCTCGGCGAGGCGTTCAACATCAACAGCGCGGAATCCCGTACCTGGCAGGAGATCGCCGATTATTACAAGGATATCTGCAATCTGCAGGCGGTCTGGGTGGACAAGGAGGATTATCTCGGCATCCTTTCGTCCGATCCGTACGTGATGAACAAACGTTGGCAACTTGAGTACGCCCGACTCTTCGACCGGGTGGTCGACAACAGCAAAGCCCTCGCCGTCACCGGCATGAAGCAGAGCGACATGATGCCGCTCTACGACGGGCTCAAGATGGAGATCGACCGTACGCCGTTGGACTATCCGTGGCCGAACAATCAGCGCATGGACGACTATCTGGCGGCGATGAAGCGGTGATGCCATGTTGAAGGTCTGCATATGTCATGACACCGGCGGCCGCAAGGGAGGGCACCTCACGCAGTATGCCTTCACCGGGCTGCCCGGGGTGGAGATCGCCGCGCTTTCCGACGTCAATCCCGAGGCGGAAAAGACCTTCCGCCTCACCGGGGCGAAACGTCGTTACGAATCGTTCCACTTAATGGTGGAAACGGAAAAGCCCGACCTCGTGGTACTGTGTTCGCGGCTGCCGGGGGAACACTACGAGCAGATCAAGTTCGCGCTGAAGCACCGCTGCCATGTGCTGTGCGAAAAACCGCTGGCGGAAACCCTGGAGCAGGCGGATGAACTTCTGGCGCTTTCCCGCGAGACCGGACGTCTGGTGCAGATGGCGCATCTGGCGCGCTTCGCTCCGACG
>CACZPY010000089.1 GCA_902783135.1 uncultured bacterium | reverse complement strand
GTTGGTCGAGGGGCGCTGGGTGGCGACCACGATGTGGATGCCCGCCGCGCGGCCCTTCTGGGCGATGCGGGTGATGTTGGTCTCGACATCCTTCTTGGCTTCGGTCATCATCAGATCCGCCAGCTCGTCGATCACGACGACGATGTACGGCATCTTGGGCGGGATCTCGACCCCGTCGGCGTCGTATACGGGTTCCGGATCGGGCGGACGGCGGTTGAATTCAACGAGTTTTTTGACATGCACCTTGGCCATGAGACCGTAGCGGCGGTCCATTTCGTTGGCGACCCAGCGCAGCGCCACCGGCACTTTGCCGGAGTCGTTGATGAGCGGCGCGAGCAGATGCGGCAGGTTGCGGTACTCCTCGAATTCGACGATCTTGGGGTCGACCATGATGAGTTTCAGGTCTTCAGGGGAGAAGTGGAAGAGCAGACTCATGATCAGCGTGTTGGTGCAGACGCTCTTGCCGGTGCCGGTCGCGCCCGCGACGAGCAGGTGCGGCGCTTTGGCGAGGTCGACGACCACGGGTTTTCCGGCGACGTCCTTGCCGAGGGCGATCGGGATGTCCGCCTTGCCGGCCTGCCACGCCTCGGACTCCATCACGGAGCGCATGAAGACCGCCGTGCTCTTGGTGTTGGAGACCTCGACGCCGACCACCGGCCGTCCCGGGATCGGCGCGAGTACGCGGACGCTGTCCGCGGAAAGGTTCATCGCGATATTGTTCTCGATCTGTTCGACTTTTTTGACGTTGACGCCCGGGGCGAGGGTGATCTCGAAGCGAGTGACCCGCGGCCCCGTGGTGTAGCCGGAAACCTCACCGGGGATATCGAAACTTTCGAGCGTCTGCTGCAGGATCTCGCGGGCGCGGAAGATCTCCTCCTTGTTCTCGCCGCCGGATTCCTCGCCCTGAGTGAGCATTTTTATGCTCGGCAGTTCGTAGCCGCCGAAGAGCGGCTTGTGTCCCCGTTCGCCCGCGGCGACGGTGTTCACCGCCAGTTCGGAGCTGCGTTTGGGCGCTTTTTCCGGAGCGGGAGCCGCCGGAGCCGACGGCGCGGCGGCGGGCGCAGCCGTGACTTCCGGCGATTCCGCGACCGGTTCCGCCGCCGTCCGCACCGGAACGGCGGCGGGTTCGGCAGCCGCCGTTTCCTCCTTCGCCTCCTCCGCATTTTTGTTTCTGTCGAGCAGCCGCGCGATCGCGGAGAATCTGCCGTGCGCCGGAGCGGGTGGAGCATCTTCCTCGTCTTCGGTCGTTTCATCTAATCTTTTGCGTGCCGGAGCGACCGTCGGCGCCGTCCCGTGTTCTCCCGCATGGAACACTATCGCCGCCCAGTCGGACAGGAAGATCATTATGCCTCCGATGGCGAATATCGTCCACGCCGCGATCAGCATTCCCGGAGCTCCGATCAGCTGCCGCAGCCAGCCGCCGGGCAGATAGGTCGCGACGGCGGCATCGTCGGCGGAACGCGATTCCGGTTTCAACTCCACCGGCGGCGCCGCCATCCACTGCCCGATGACCCCGCCCGAGAGCGCGAGCTGCGGTTCCTCCTTGCGGCCGATGCCGAGGCGGTCGGTCATCCCGGCGAAGGGTTCGGGGGTCAGCGCCAGCAGCAGCAAAAGCCCGAATACCGCCAGCGCTCCGCCCGCGAACGGCTTCCAGAAGTGCAGGGGGCTCCGGCGCATGAAACGCCGGATCGTGCGCAGCACCATCAGCAGCACGATCAGATAGGTCGCCAGCCCGAAGAGGTGAAAACTCCAGAAGCCGAGCCACGCCCCGGTGTAGCCGATCCAGTTGGCGGGCGGGCGGGGCGAACCGCCCGAAAGCGTCGCCGCGTCCTCCGGCGAGTAGCTCAACACCGCCATCAGCGCCAGCACCGTCAGCGCCGCGTAGACGAGATATCGGATGCGGAAAGATCCGCCTTCGGCGGAAGCCGCGTTTTGTTCCCGGAGTGTCATTTTGCGCGTGGAATCCTCCTGTTTCGAAAAATACGGCGAAAATATACCCCCCACCGGGTGCAATTGCAAGGCGATTTTCCGCTTCCCGGAGCGCTTCGCGGAAAATTTTTCCGTCCGGGACGTCCCTTTGGGACGGGATTTGCTTTTTCGCCGCCGCGGTGGTATGTTATTGCGGAATGACAAAACGGAGTTTCCGACCATGTTGAAACACGCGATTCTGACCATGGCCGCCGTCGTGACGGCGCTGGCGTCGGCGGCGGAGACGCCTGCCGGCGGCGGGCGCACCTTTACCGACCGGGTGGTCAAGTCGCCCTCCGTGGTCTATCTCAAGGGCTTCCATTCGGCGACCCAGCGCGGGCCCACCTGCAACGTCTATTCGGCGTGGATGATCCTGCGCTACTACCGATACCGCGTCAACCCCACCCAGATCAAGCGCGACGCCAAGAACAACGAGTACAAGACCAGCAAATACATCGAGGAAAAACTCGCGGAGTACGATTTCGAATTTCTGTACTATGTGCCGAGAACGGACGGGGACTTCGCCGACGTCGTGAAACTCTGCATCGATCTCGGTATCCCGCTCCAATGGGGGGTGAACCTCAAGTACGGTCCCAATGTGCCGCGCAACCGGCGCAACTCCCGCGATGCCGGACACGCCCGCGTGATCTGGGGCTACGAACGCGACAAACGCACCGGCGAAGTCACCGGGATCATCTACGGCGACTCCTGGGGGCGCAACCATCTGCGGAGCAAGGTCGATCTCGCCGAGGCCCGCCACATGACGATGGACATGCATCCGGTCTTTCCGAAGGATACTTCTCCCGCGGTCGTCGCCAAGCTGATGGCGTTCCCGGGGATGCGCAAAGGCACCGCGCAGCCCCGCGCCCAGAAACGCCCCAGACCTTCCCGCTGACGCCGCCCCGGGCTCGCGGAGGCATGGCAGCGACTTCGCCGCATGGTGCGAAAACGGCACAAAAATGGCTGTCGCAACACCTTTCAAGGTTGAGCGACAGCCCACTTCGCGGATCGGATCGTTACCGACTTACTTGACCGTAATTTTATGGGTCACGCTCTTGGTCACGCCGCCGTAACAGTAAGTCGCCTTGACGGTTGCCGTGCCCGCCTTTTTGCCGGTGACCACTCCGGCGGCGTTTACCGTCGCCACGGCCTTGTTGGAAGTGCCCCACTTCGGCGTCACTTTGGCTTCGCTGTCATCAGTGTACTTCGCTTTTGAAGAAAGCGTAACTTTCTTGCCGACCGCGACCGACTTCGCGCCGGAGACCGTCAAACTCTTGAGCTGTTTGGCGACCGTGATCTTCCGGCTCGCCTTCTTCGTGACACCGCCTTCTTTGTAACTGACCGAGATCGTCACCGTTCCGGCCTTTTTGCCGGTGACCTTGCCGGAAGACACCGTGGCGATCTTCTTGTCGGAAGTGCTCCACGTGGCCTTCACTTTGGCGGTGCTGCCGTCGGTATATTTCGCGACCGCATTGAAAGTCAACGACTTCCCGACAAGCACTTTCTTGTCGCCGCCGGAGATGCTCAAACCCGCCAGCTCTTTGGTGACGGTGATATTTTTACTGGTTTTGAGCGTATGTCCATCACAATCGACATAACTGAATCTGATCGTCACGGTACCGGCCTTTTTCCCGGCGACCACCCCGGACGAACTGACCGTCGCCACCGACGTATTGGAGGAAGACCACTTCGCCTTCTTCCCCCAGTACTCGTCCGGAGAGACCTGCTCACGGCCTCCGTCCCGCCACACGGCGAACCCGACCAACTGTATTTTTTTGCCGACGGCAACTGAATTCTTGCCGGTCACGGCCACTTTGCTCGGTAACCAGTCCCCCCCCCAGACATTCAGAAACAGCGAACAAACGACCGCCAACAGCCCCCATCTCATGTTTTCGGACTCCTTTTCTATTGCGTTTGAAAAGACGATTTTCGGAACAAATTATCCGCTAATATAGCATTGTCCGAATAGTTTTGCAAGCAGAAACACAATGCGGAGCAACACGCGCGGGGACATCGGCGCGCGCGAAGCGAAAAGGCCGTCGTTCACGGTACAAAAAAAACGGCGTTCCGCAATGCGGAGCGCCGTTCGTGTCTGCTGTCGAGCCGCGGCTTACTTGTCGTAAGCGTGACCGGCGGAGCCGAGGACCTCGATGTTCTTGCGCTTGTAGAGTTCCTTCAGCATGTCGCGGGCGGGGCCGAGGTAGAGCCGCGGGTCGAAGACTTCCGGCTTCTCGTTCAGCACCTTGCGGACGGCGGCGGTCATCGCCAGACGGCCGTCGGAGTCGATGTTGATCTTGCAGACCGCGGACTTCGCCGCCTCGCGGAGCTGATCCTCGCCGATGCCGATGGCGTCCTTGAGTTTGCCGCCGTTCTCGTTGATGATCTTGACCAGATCCTGCGGCACGCTGGAGGAGCCGTGGAGGACGATCGGGAAACCGGGAATGCGCTTTTCGATCTCGCGCAGAATGTCGAGGCGGATGCGCGGATTTTCGCCGGGCTTGAACTTGTAGGCGCCGTGGCTGGTGCCGATGGCGATGGCGAGCGAGTCGCAGCCGGTCCGGGTGACGAACTCTTCGACTTCTTCCGGCCGGGTGTAGCTGGAATCCTCGGCGGACACGTTGCCGTCGTCCTCGATGCCGGCGAGCGTGCCGAGTTCGGCTTCG
>CACZPY010000088.1 GCA_902783135.1 uncultured bacterium | reverse complement strand
TGTAAACTTCGGTCTTCTCGCCGCACTTGCTCATTTTACGTCGCCTCCGGCAGCCGCGGCGGTAGGCGCGGATTCCGATTTGGAAACCACCCCGTCCGGGGACAGCTGCAACTCGTATTTCGTGGATCTGACCGTCTCGGCGATCCCGTCCCAGCCGATCTGATTCGGCAGCGCCGAGATCACTCCCTTGTCGGTCTTGCCCGCGAACATCTTGACGTGCGGCGTCGGATCGTCGTTGGTCGCCGTCGATCCGGAGATATACGCCGCCCAACCCGATTCCCACGCCACGACCGTCTTGCCGGCGGTGCTGGTGGTGATCTCCTTCACGACACTCTCCGACGACTCGGTGCGGCTGGTGATCCGTCCATCCGCGTCGTAGGTGATCGTGGTGCTCTTGGTGGCGGTGCAGCCGGTCATGATGAGCATCATCAGCGCACCCAGCAGCACCGTCATGGCGAATTTGTCGAACCAATTTTTCATTTTGCGTCCTCCTGTTGTTTGTTATCCGGGAGTTTCCCGGTCTTATACGCCTGCCAGCCGCCGAGCTGGCAGAAAAACGCGCAGGCGACGCCGAATCCGGCGTCCGCCCAGAACAGTTTTGCGGCAACGTGGTGTGCCCGCCACGCCGCGATTATCGCGTTGCACGCGAAGCGCAGGTTGGCGAGCGTGAACGTCAGGTACGTTTTGGGTTGAAAAATAAACTCCCAATCGTGGATCAGCGCTTCCGGCTCGTAGCGGGTCAGGGCGCGCGTCACAAACTCGCGGTACCGCGGTGACCAGTGCTCGGGACCGATCCCGTTGTAGATCCGCGCGAGTGTGTCCGGAGGCGTCTGATCGAACCCGGTCGGACGCGACAGGCCGTCAGCGCGGATCAGCGTCAACAACTCGTCAATACGCTCGTTATTCATCGCTGCTCCTCATAGAACAGGTCATCCCACCCCTTGCCGAGTCGGCGCAAATCGGCATCGATGCCGCAGAATTTCACCGCGAGTGCGCCGGTCTGCGCCTCCGACATTCCGTGTTCAGTGCACCAGGCGAGCAGCTGTGGCGAATATGCCCCGCTCGGAAAGTCGGCGCGGTTATAGGTCCTGCCGGTCTCGGCGGAAAGCGCGGCAGCAGCTTCGTCAACGTAGCTCCAGAATGCCGCTTTTACGGCCGTAAATTTCGGGTCTTCCGGTTCCGGTTCGGGCGGCGCGGGATCCTGCCAGGTGCAGCCGGCGGCGCGAAACTGCTCCGGCGTCGGATTGCTGTACCACATGTTGCCGACGCAAATTCCGCCGCCCGAATATATCTTCCCGTTTTTTGTCCACATTATAGCTTCGACCCCCTTATTTCATTTCTCGTCATTCATCATTGATGCGCAGCGCGTTTATACGTATTCGATATACCCGCCGGAACTCACCGCAACGATTGCTCCGGCGTTGCTCGTAACGGCGAGCGCCGAAGCCCCCGATTGAACGAGCAGGATCCCCGACGATGCAATGGTCAGCGAACTGCCGACTGCGTTGGTAAGCAGATTGATACTCCCGCCGGAACTCACCGTAACGCCGTGCGCCGACCCGCCGCCCTGCACCAAGCCGCCCGAAAAAACTGTTCCGCCCGAAACCAACCCGCTCGTATACATATAAACGAGACCGCGCGAAACAACGGGATTCGCCACGATCCCGCCGAGACCCGCATTCAACCGTCCGCCGGCGATGGTAGCGTTTGCCACGGTGCCGCCTGTCTGCGCCTGCCCGGTGCCGCCGGACAAGCAAACGATTCCAACGACCGAACCGCCGACATAGACATCAAACCCTCCGCCGGAAGAAAGCACGGTGTCGCGGGCAACGCCGCCGGAAGAAACGACCAGCGATCCACCCGACATGACGGTCGCCGAAGTCAGTTCCCCGCCCGACGAAACGTACAGCCTACCGCCGGATATCGTGACGTCTTGAGCGACGCCGCTTTCAAAAAGCATTGTGCCACCCGACAGGACTACTCCACTTGCGGTGCCGCCACGGAGGTACAGCCTGTTGGCAAGTACGGATGCGTCAAATGCGATTCCGCCGGAACTGATAAATAGGTTGCCGCCATCAACGACTGGCGACGACGCTACGCCACCGACGCTGACGAACAGATAGCCCCAATACCGGATTTCCGCATTGATCGCCCGGCCGCCGGAATACACATAAATACGATTCGCGGGAAAACCACTCCCGACAGGTTCCGACAGCGCAAGCGTCATCCCGCTGGATACTGGGGTGATTACGGACCCATCCTGATCGACAACCCACACGCCAGTTGATCCAAAAACAGGCGTTTCGACCGTGACCGCCGCAGCCGCGAGGAGCGCGTTGAACCAATAGTTCGCCATGCTCATTCTCCAATGACAATGTAAGGTACAACGACGACGCGCGCGCCATTGACGGCAACCCAATAGTGCGTTCCGCTGTCGAGCGAACTTGACCCGGCGAGTTTGACGCCGCCACCGGAAGGCAAGCCGATCTGCGCTCCCGATGCCGCCGTGAAATCGAACTCCGCGCGGCAGTCGGAGGTGATCGAAGCGATGTCGAGGTTCGTCAGCGGCTGCGTGTAGACGTAACTCGTGCCCCCCGACAGCACCGGAAAACTCGCGGAAGTGGTCGTGGTATCGGTACTGGTGGCGAGTTCGGTCAGTACCGGGCGTCCGCCTGCGGTCATGCTCCCGCCAGCGTTCACATTTCCACCGGCGTTCACATCGACCTGCGCCTCAACACTCTCCCCCGCTGCGACGTTTCCTCCGGCGCTCACGTTCGCGTTGGCGTTGACGCTGTACGCGCTAACGTTGATCGCGGTCACGTCACCGCCGATGTCGGCGTCGCCGCCGCCAGTGCGGAACTGCCCGTCCACCACGACCGCGCCGGAGGAAACAACGAGAGACGCGGACGAAACGAACGTTTCGCCCGACATGGAGCCGACCGCAAGGCGAATGATGCCGCCGGAGGCGACGGTCAGCCGCGCCGAACCGCCGATTATCGTGTCGATCGCCGCGCCGGAGGTCAGCGCTTCGGTTCTTTTGACGTACCCGCCGGATTGCACCACGGCACTGGCGATCTGCCGCGCGCCGGAGGAGGTCGGACGCGCGTCGATCTCGCCCCGCAACGTTGCGGAAACCGCGCCGGCAGAACCGGCGGCCACGGCGGCGGCGTAGTTTTTGGTCGCGATTGCTTCCGGGATCTCGCCACCGATCGACGGATCGGGATCGAGCGTCATCCTGGTGCGGATCTCGAAGCACAGCGACAGCACCCGCTCGCCGACGGCGTTGAGCCCGTACAGTTCAAAGAAGGCGGGCTTCACCGACACCCCGTTAACGGCCGCGAGGAACTCCGGCGTGGCGGCATCGATCGCGACCTCGACCGCACCGGATTCGACGTCGGCGGTGATCCGCTCCGACAGCGTCCGGCACATCGGCGCACTTCCGGAGCAGTAATTGTTGTCGATCGCCGCGCCCCAGGCGGTGATGCCGGAGATATCCACCGGGCGATCTTTGCGGTCGCGCAGCGCAATACGCCAGACCGTCTGATCCTGGTAGAAGAGTTCGGGGATGACGTTGCACCGATCGCCCGACGGGTAAATGAACGCCCCGTCGTCAAGATTGTAATAGTAGGTCTTCATTGCGATTTAATCTCCTCCGCAATCAATCTTCCTGAATTTCGATAGTCATGACCTTAAACAAATCCACCAGACAATATGTTGTTGGTGATAGTTTCGCTGTCAGTCATGTTGCAGTATGCGTAGCAATAAGATCTGCTTACAACATAATTTCCGCTGCTGTAGGTGTAAGATTCAACATGCCCCGCAACCGCCGCCGCATCGGAAATCGCCGACGCGTACGCACCAGACAAGTAACCGCGCGCCGACGCATACCATGTCTCTGCCCCTAACACCATTGCCCCGCTGACCGGCGACGAACTACTGATGATATACACCGATCCGCCGCTGGCCGGGTATAACGTTATGCTGATCGTGGCCGACATCAACGTTCCAAATCCGTTGTAAAATTCCCGCGCGGTGGCAAAAGCGCTATTCCAGAAACTAACCGACGTGGTACCGTTGCTCGATGTGGAGCCGCCGCTGGTGAAGTTGCTCCCATACACGACTTTGCCAGTGTAATACTTGCTGGTTCCACCACCTGCCGCACTTGCTCCGGCCAGTGGAGATGGCGCGGAATAGCCGCCAAAGGTGATGACGGTGCCGCCCGGTCCCGCGTCGGTATGGCTGCCCCACGCGGCGGGCGGCGGTGCGGGCGGCGCACTCCACGTAAAGAACGGATTGTACGCAGTCTGCGAAGTCCAATCAGATTGCGTCGGATCAACGTGATAGTCGGAACTGACCGGTTCGTTTCCCTCCGACCAACTGTAATCGGACACATAAATCGAATCATGGAATCCCGACTGTCCTCCGAGATACGAATAAGACAGCGGTAAGCCGCTAATGATCGCTGAGGGTGCCTCCATAAAGCCGTTAAAACTGTAGGCACCGGGCACGGCGGAGATGTTGCCGCATTCGTAGAGCATTAGCGACGAATCGTCGCCTTCGCGCCCCGGAAAAATGGTGACATTCCCGGCGGCGTAAAAATACGGAACGGTCGCGCTGCCGCTTCGCGTTTCGGTGCCGCCCGAAAAGAAATGTCGCGGATCGCCAACCGAGCCGCCGGAAATCTGCGCCGCCCACCCGGCGGAAAACGGCTCCTTGTGCCCGGAGCGATACTCGGTGCGGCTGTCGTTATAGCGTGACGATACATAAGCGCTGCCGCTACTTCTGCCCGTCGCCGTTGTTGACGAACAACCGTTTTGAGTACACAGGATGGACGAAACGACCGAAAGCGTCCCCCCGCCAAGACCGTCGAGCAATGCGCCGCCGTGAAGGGTGAACCCTGACCAATACGGTGCGGAAATCGGAATGTTACACGTGATTTTGCCAGATACCGCATACCCTCCGGACATTTCGATCAATGCGCCGCCGCTTGATACCCTTGCGCCGCTCGATATATTCACGCCGGAAGCGTAGTTCGATTCGTTGCTGGAATGGTGCCAGTCAAGGTGCGAATATCCCGACGATAGGACGAACCACCGTTCATGTACCGCAGACGACACCGCTACGCGGTAATTTACCGCTGCGCCGGAAATCGCCGGATTCGAGGCTGAGACGCGGCGCGTCATCGCACACATCGGATGCGCGACGAAATAGATGCCGCCCGCATTGGAGCCGACGCCGAGCGCGTTCGCCCATCTGTCGGTCGCGGAAGTCGGCAGCGAGAGCAATCCGGCGAAACCGTCTGCATCATACGCCACGTCACCCGGCACGTCCGCCGGAAAAAACGGTACCGCCGCCGAAATTGGCTGCGGGGAGGCGGGGAGCTTGTCCAAGTTACCGCCGCTCGTCACCCATGCGCCATTCGACACATAGAGATAGCGTGTCGCGGTGCCCTCCGGGAACGCCGCACCGTTGTTCCAACCCGACCATTGGGGATTGTAAATCACCGTCCGCGCGAACACCTCGCCGCCCGAGCCGGAGCCGACCAAACTGTACACGCCGCCGCCCGAGCCGGGAACGTAATAACGCTGATTGCCGACGCAGAGTGCAAAGCCGCTTGAGCCGTCGCTCCATTTACCGACCGGAGGGCGAACATACTCCGCGCCGTTCGGCAACGGATCGGCGGAATGCGTCAGAATCTCGGCGAAATTTCCCGCGGTGCCGGAACTGAAGTGCGCGCTGACGCGCCATGTGCCGCCGCTGAGCGTCACGGCCGCATTGGGAATAACCCCACGCGACCCCCACGCGCTCCAAACCGACCCGCCATCCGGGTAAAACGCGCAGCGCGACAAATACATCAGTGTCTTGTTCTTGAGCGTATCGGCAATATTTTCGGAATCGGGACGATAAAACTGGATGGCGAACGGCGGACGCTCGATCTCGTTGCCGACTTCGATCACCAACGCGCCGCGGGTGACGGCGGGCAGGTGCGCTGCAAGAGCCGCCGCGGAACTGTCCGCGAGGTTCTGATAAACGCCCGGACGCCCGGCAAACCCTTCCGGCATGTCGCCGCGAACCGATACGCCGTTGGAGTTGGCAAACCCCGAAAAAGCACGCCCTCCGACGGGAAACGCGGAAACAACATGCGGCGTTGTCCAACCGCCCTGCCACACGGGGACGGTGATGACCGCCGCGCCGGGGGCGTACACTCCGCCGCCCGACGTGTGCGCGGAGATGAGTAACTCACCCGACCCCGCGACGGTCGCGCCGCTGTCGTAGGTGAAGTAAAAGCCGCTCATGTTGGTGTAATGCGGAACGACGCCCGAGATCGTGCCGCCGGAAACGAACTCCACATGTACTTCGTCGATCGGCGTCTGCGCCACAAGTTGCGGAGCATTCCAAACGCCGTGTGTTCCGGCAGAGAGTATGAACCCGCTTGCGGTGAGATACGGAGTGTCGATCAGCCGTTGTTCCATGACGAATTACCCACCAAACAAAAGAATTTCGCTTCGGTCGCGCCGAGCGTGAACCCCGAACCGTTGCTCGTAAAAATCACTTCGCGGACTTCGCCCGCACCGACGCCGCCCGCAGGAACCTGTGTTGCCACATATATTTTTGCGCCGCCGACGCCGGCGCCAGCGGCGCCCCTGCCGCCGGCGTCGATCACATCGATGA
>CACZPY010000087.1 GCA_902783135.1 uncultured bacterium | reverse complement strand
GTAAGCAAGAAAAAAACGTTTTTCGCGGGAAAAGAAGCAAAACAAGAAAAACGGAATTATGCCGTGCACGGCGGCGTTGCCGCCTGCTTACGGCACTTACTTCTTTTTTGCCCACAAAAAAGAAGTAAGCAAGAAAAAAACGTTTTTCGCGGGAAAAGAAGCAAAACAAGAAAAACGGAATTATGCCGTGCACGGCTTGCACCGGTGCGCGGCGCGTGGTATATTTTTCGAAACGTCACTTTAACCGGGGATGCGTCCCCGCCAACGAAAAAAGGTTTGTCATCATGCCGACGATGCGCCGGAGCCGCGTGCTCGATCTGATCCGTTCCGGAAAAAAAGCCCTCACTTACAAGAGCAATCTCACCTGCCCCCGCGTCGCGGAGATCGCCGGGATGCACGGTTTCGACGCGTTGTGGATCTGTCAGGAACACGTCCCGACCGATCAGGCGACGATGGAAAACTACATCCGCGCCGCCAAAGCCTATGACATGGATACCATCGTCCGGGTCGCCAAGGGCAGTTACAGCGACTACATCCGTCCGCTGGAGGCGGACGCCTCCGCGATCATGGTGCCGCACCTGATGAGCCTTGACGAAGCGGAGTACATCTCGCGCATCACCCGCTACAAACCCGTGGGTCGCCGCCCGCTCGACGGCGGCAACGCCGACGGGATGTTCTGTCAGGTCGACTGCCGCGAGTACATGCGCTTCGTGAACGAAAACCGCATGGTGATCGTGCAGATCGAAGACCCCGAACCCCTCGCGCAGCTGGATAAGATCTGTCAGGTGCCGGGGATCGACATGATCTTCTTCGGCCCCGGCGACTTCAGCCACTCCATCGGCGACCCGTGCAACTTTGCCAACCCCGAGGTCCTGCGCGTCCGCAAACTCGTGGTCGAGACCGCGCACAAGTACGGCAAATTCGCGGGAACGGTCTCGGTGCCGTCGCTCAAGGAGTGCCTCATGCTCGGCTACGACCTCGTGAACTGCGGCTCCGACGTCACCGCCATCGGAGGAAACTGCAAGGCGATCCGCCAGCAGTATCTGGAGGCGATACGATGAAACTCGTGCCGGATGCGGAACATATCCGCCTCGGCATCATCGGCATGACCGAGGGCAACGGGCACCCGTACAGCTGGAGCGCGATGTTCAACAGGTTCGACCGCGCGGCGATGCCGGCCGAGTGTCCGTTCCCGGTGATCCCGCAGTACCTGATGAAGGAGGACTACGCCGCGATGGGCATCCCGGGAGCGCATATGGACTATGTCGCCTGCGACAAGCGCTCCGACGCCGAGCATGTGGCGAAGCTGTCGCTGATCCCGCACGTTCTCGACAAGCCGGAGGAGATGATCGGCAAGGTCGACGCCGTCATCATCGCCACCGACATCGGCAGCGAACACATCTGGCGGGCAAGACCCTTCATCGAGGCGGGGATCCCGCTCTTCATCGACAAGCCGCTCTGCGACAACCGCGCCGACCTCGAATATTTCACGCGCCTGTTCGAAAGCGGCTATCCGCTCATGTCGTCGAGTTCGATGCGCTACTGCAAGGAGTTCGCCCCCTACCACCGCGGCAACACCCGCGAACTCGGCGAACTGCGCCTCGTCATGTACGGAATGCCCAAGAAGTGGGAAACTTACGGCATCCACAGTCTGGAGGCGGTCTACCCCATCACCGGCCCCGGCTTCGAGAGCGTGGTCAACACGGGGAGTTTCAAACGCAACGTGGTGCACCTCAAGCATAAACGCGGTATCGACGTGATCCTCACCGGGATCAGTGACTGCAGTCCGGGGACGATGATCCTCGCCGGCACCGCCAAAAGCATCCGCCTCTGCAGCGGCGACAGTTACACGAGTTTCCGCAACCAGCTGGTCGCCTTCGTCGACTTCCTCAAAACCGGAGTGCGCCCGCATCCGTGGCAGGAGACCGTCGAACTGATGAAACTCGTGATTGCCGGCATCGAAAGCCGCGAACTTCAAGGTCGGGAAATTCCCATTTGGTGAAGCCGCAACATTCCCGGAAACTCTCACGCGCAAAAAAATGACCGCGGACCAAACGGTTCGCGGTCATTTCGTTCGACGATTATGGATCAATGGCGATGCATCTTGGCTTCGCGGCGCTTGACCTCGCTCGGCTTTTCGTAGTGCCGACGGTTGCGCAGCTCCTTGAGCGTGCCTTCCTTGTCGAGCTTCTTCTTCAACCGGCGGAGGGCACGGTCGATGATCTCGCCTTTCTTGACGCGGACTTCGGTATCCATGACTTTTTCACCCCCTTTCGGCTTGATGTTGCGTTACGAGATATATAATATAACACTCCGACGGCGCCAATTCAACCGACGCCGCCGGATTTTCGCGTCTGCGCAGCTCCCGCCGCTTACTTTTCGTGGTAAACGGTGTGGAGCAGATGGTGCGCCTTGTCGCTG
>CACZPY010000086.1 GCA_902783135.1 uncultured bacterium | reverse complement strand
GCGACCGAACCGCCGAGCTTGGCGCCGCCCGCGATGTTTTTGATTTTTCCGCTGCCGAGCCGCCAGTTGACGCCGTGGGCGAAAGCGCCCTCCGCGCCGTAGAGATTGGCGTTATTGTCTGCGAAGCCGTCGATGGTCAGCCACACGTTGCCGTTGATCGAGCCTCCGGCGAGGGTGACGTTGCCCGAGTAGGTCGTACCGGCATCCCATATCGCCGCGAAGCCGCCATCGGCGAGCGCGGTGGCGGTGGTGGCGCTGAAGGCCGCCGCCGCCGACTGCACGGCGACGGGGGTGGCGAATTCGCTTATGGTCAGTCCGGTCGCGCCGGCGCTCAGGAAGAAGTCCAATCCGCGGAAGGCGTCGGAGAAATACCCTCCGACCGCGGCGGTCCGGCTGGTCAGCCCGATCTCGAGATAGGCGGAGGAGAGATTGGCATTGCCGGAATCGGCGAGCGCGTAAGTGCCGACCCCGCCGAACTCGCCGAGCACGAGTTTCGCCCCGGCGTCGAAGGTGCCCCAATCGGTGATGAGCGCCGCAGCGTTGCCGTCCGTCTCGGAGAAGCGGACTTTGAACTCCGCGCCCGAAGCGACGGTGCCGAAGCCGATCCGACCGCCGGAGAAGACATACGCCGAACCGCCGTCATCGACCGAAACGCCCGTCGCCGCGGCGCTGCTGTAGACCCGGACCGCACCGCCCGAGCGGACGATCACATTGTGCGCTTCGCCGCCCGCGATGTAGCTGCCGCTGGTCTGCTCCGGCGTGGCGCCGACCTGCATCCAGCCGCCGCTCGAAATGACGGTGCCGTAGGCGACCGTGCCGGGGGCGAGCAGTTTCTGCGAACCCTCGTCGGCGACGACCGTTCCCGAAGCGGTCGCCCCGGCGTACATCAGCAGCTGCCCGGCGGAGATGACCGTACCGGCGCCGCTGCCGCCGGAGAGCCGGAGCATACCGTGGTCGCCGACTTGAGCGCCGCTCATGACGCCGCCCGCAAAAACTCGCGCATCCGTGAACGTGCCGTTGCCGGAGATCACCACGTTGCTGGCCACGCCGCCGCTCGAGATCAGCACCTTGCCGCCGCCCGCGCCGACGATCCGTGCGTCGGCGAGCGTGCCGCCGTCGTAGACGTACGCCGACATCCCGGCGACGACATTCGCACCGCTCACGGTCGTGCCGTAGTTGGTGAGTTCCGTACCGGTGTAGATCTCGACCGGATAGCCGCTCACCGAGAAATAGAGCCCGCTGCCTTCGAGTGCGAGCTTGTAGGTGAAATCGCCGACCTTGACCGAGCTGCCGTTGCCGAAGTCGCTCGCCAGCACGTTCCCGGCGGTATCCTTGACGGTGAAGGTCGAGTTTCCGAAGTAGCTCGCCCCCGACGAGAGATAGTATTTGCCGCCCCACGGATCTTCCGTCTTGACGGTGATGACGAGATCGGTGCCATCGGTGATCCGCCACGCGTTCAGCATTGCGGTCGCCGTCGGAGCGCCCTGCGACAAGTCGAAGTTCCAGGTGCCGCCCGTGACCGCACCGTCCGCGAGGTTGACGAAACCGTTGTTTCCGGCCACGATGGTGGTGTTCCAAGCCGACGCCCCGGCAACGACCTGCTGGTAGCCCGCGTAAACGACCGTGCCGCTCGCGACCGCTCCGGCGGAGAGCACCTTCTGCGCGCCGCCCGAAACGACCGCGCCGGAGGCGACGCCGTTGGAGCGCAGCAGTTCCTGCGTGTTGTCGTACAAAATCGTCGAAATGACCGTGCCGCCGGTCACGTCGGTGACGGCGAGATCATGAAGTACGGTCCCCGTGGCTTCGCCGCCGTTGCTGACGTAGAGGCGGTTGGCGGCGGCGCCGAAAAGCCGGGCGTCCGAGACCAAACCGCCGCCGTTTTGGATTTTGCCGTTCGAAAGTACGGTACGCACCGCCGACGCTCCGGCAAAGATCTGCTGCTCGCCGCCCGAAACGACCGTGTCATACGCCGTGGCGGTCGCATCGTAAAGTTGCTGCGCACCGGCGCGAACGGTGGTGTAATAAGTGACGCCGCCAGCACGCACGAACTGGTTGCCGGTAGTGACGTCGGATTCGAGCACGGTATAGTAGGTGGAGGCGCCGGCGCGCACCATTTCGCGGCCCGTGCCGTGGATGGTGGTGGATTCGGTGCGCCCCGCCGTGTTGTCGAGCATGCTGGCGGAAACGACCGTGCGGTAGGCTTCGGTCCCGGCGCCCAGGAGCTGCGAACCGGCGGAGATCACGACGTCGTACGCCTTGGCGCCCGCGACCAGCAGCTTCTGCGCGCCGCCCGAGATCACCGTCCCGTTGGCGACGGCGGTGGCGGCGGAGAGCAGCTCCTGAGCGTCTCCGCGCAGCGTGGTCGAAGTCGTATTGCCGAGCACGCGGACGATACCGCCGCTGGCGGTGGTACGCACCGCCGACGCTCCGGCGTAGACCTGCTGTTCGCCGCCCGAGACGACGGTATCGTACGCCTTGGCGTTGGCATCGTAAAGCTGCTGCGAACCGCCGCGGACCACGGTGTTGTAGGCGATACCGCCCGCCCGCACGAACTGGTTGCCGGTCGCGCCGGCTTCGATCACGGTGTAACTGGCAGCACCGCCGTTGCGCACCATTTCGCGCGCGGTGCCGCGCAGCGTGGTGGATTCGGTGCGGCCGGCGCTGATGTCCACGAAGCCCGCGGACGCCACGGTGCGGTACGCCTCGGCACCGGCGTTGAGCAGATACAGCGTACCGGAGGAAACGACCGCGTCGTTGGCGGTGCCGCCAGAGAGCCGCAGTGCGGCGTTGCCGCCGCCGACGCCGAGCGTCACGTTGTTCGCCACGCCGCCGTTGCTGACGGCGATGTTGCCGGCGGTCGCCCCCGTGACGGCGGCGGTGTCGAGCACGCCGCCCGAGTAGACGACGACCTTGCCGTCGGCTGCGGCGTCGACCGTGAGGTTCTTCAGCGTGCCGCCCTTGCGGACGTACGCTTCACGGTTGGAATCGACCGTGACGGCGGTATCGACCGTGGTGCCGCGCGACACCACCGTAGTTCCCTGAAACACCGCGACCGGATCGGCGACGATGCCGACATATTGGTAAGTGTTGGTGTATAGGCGATAGCTGCCGAACTGCGTATGCAGATAAGCGCCGTTGACGGAACCGCCGCCCGAAACGCTGCCGAGGGTCAGCCCCGTGTCGGTCACGACCGTCGCCGTGATGTTGGTCGAACCTCCGCCCATGCAGTATTCGCCGGAGTACTGCCCCTCCTGCTTTACTTTGATGGTGTAGGTGACGCCGGCGTTCGCCGCGACGCGGCTGACGCTGCTGATGAAGTAGTTGCCGGTCCCGGTGGCGGCGACCGCGGTCGAAAAATCCATCGTGAGGTTGCCGGTGAAGATCGTCCCGTTCGCCTCGGGGCGGATCACGGCGTTCCTGCCGTTGCCGACCATGACGGTGATGTTGTTGACCGTGCCGCCGCCCCAGACGCTGAACCGGCCGCCGGAGATCACGGCGTCGGAAACGGTCGCCCCCGAGGAGACCAGAGCGGAACCGCCGAGCATCACGGTACCGGACGCCGTACCGCCGTTCGTGACGAGCTGGGAGCCGCCGGAGACCACCGTGTTGAAAGCCGTGACCGCCGCGCCGACGATCTGATAACCGCCGCGGACGATCGTATCGTACATCTTGGCGTTGTTGTTGCCCCACTGCGAACCGTTGCTGATCACGGTGCGGTAGGCAACCGCGCCGTTGACGTACTGATAGCCGATCCCCTGGTTGATGACGGTGTCGTAGGAGACGCCGCCCGCGCGGACGATTTCCTGCGCCTTGTTGGCGGCGGTCTCGTCGCCGGAGATGAGCGCGCCTCGGCCGACGCCGCCGCTCGAG
>CACZPY010000085.1 GCA_902783135.1 uncultured bacterium | reverse complement strand
TCGCTCAACGCCCGAGTCCTTCGGGCGTTTTTGCGCCGCTTTCGCTTTAGCGGCGCAAAGTCGCTCCCATGCGGGCTGCGCGCTCGCGGGCGACCCGCTCGCATGAAGCGTGTGCAAATAATACCGCCATCATCGGTTGTTTATGCGATACCGCGTACCGATGTGAGCGGTGGAATATGCGGGCCGCGCGCTCGCGGGCGACCCGCTCGCATGAAGCGTGTGCAAATAATACCGCCATCATCGGTTGTTTATGCGATAACGCGTACCGATGTGAGCGGTGGAATATGCGGGCTGCGCGCTCGCGGGCGACCCGCTCGCATAAATAATACCGCCATCATCGGTTGTTTATGCGATACCGCGAACCGGGCGTTTGTACCCGTGCTCAAGCCACGCGTTGTCCGTTCATGTCCGTTCGTGGCGCTTGTTCCCGGCTTGCCACGGCGTAGCCTTTGGCGAAGCCGGGTCGGTCGCCCGCATACGCGCCGGCGAATGCACACAAAAAAAACGGCTGCCGCAAATTGCGGCAGCCGCGGGTTCCGATCCGAAGACTACTTGTACAGTTCGATCTCGCGGACCCACATGAGTTCGGGGCGCGAGGAGTGTCCTTCGCCCGCCTTCTGGACGACGCGGAGTTTTTTGACCTCTCCGGCTCCGGAGAGATCGACCACCGAGACGTCGGAATTGGGTTTCACTTCGGCGACGCTCTTCCAAGTTCCGCCGTCGCCGACTTCGATCGAGAACTTGGCGGGGACGCTCTCCCAGTAGATGATCGCACGTTTGAGCTTGGTCGGCGCCGCGAAGGAGAATGACGCGAACTTGTCGGTCTTATCCTCGGTGGAGGCCCACGCCGCGATGCGCCACGGCAGCCGGCGGTCGATCTGCCCGTCGTTGAGCGCTTTCTTGTCGTAGTCGTCGCGGGTCGCGCTGGTTTCGACGACGGTCTTGGGATCCATCGCCATGTTGCCGTAGCAGACGACCGCGGGGAGCTGCCCCATATCGGGCGCCACGTCGTCGGTCATGTAGCGCTGACGCAAACGGACGCCGATGCGGTTGGGCAGATTTTCGATCAGTTCGAGCGGAATGATCATCGAGCACTGATTGCCCTTGACGTTCTGCTTGTACTCGCCGATCTGCTTCCATTTCCAGATCCCGGGCGACGGGGCGTCGTACTTGTAGAAGCGCCAGTTTTCCGCCATGTAGAGCGCGCCCTGATTGTCGAAGCCGCCCTCGCTGCCGACGCTGATCAGCGCCTTGACGTTCCAGCGCATCTTCTTGGGATCGAGCGGCTTGGCTGACGTGTAGCTGATGACGAGTTCCTTGCCGCTGACGCTGACGCCGCCCTTGACGAAGTCCGCGGCGGCGGTGTCGCTCCAGTCGCCCTCGGGGTCGGTGAACTCGACTTTGTCGGTCGCCACCGGCGCGGGTTCCATCGGCCGCAGGAAGCCCGCGAACTCGAGTTTGATCTCCTTCTTGGGGTCCGCCATGTGGTAGACGACCTTTTTGACCGTGTTCCACTTGCCGCGGGTGAAGTCCGGGATCTCGACCGGAGCGCCGAAGTTCTCGACCGACTTGCGCGACGCGGCGATCAGCGACGACCAGCTGGCGCCGTCATAGACGGTCATGTCGAGCGGCAGTCCGTTGTTGAGGCAGTAAATGAGCCGCAGGTCCATGGTGGTGTCGATGCCGCCGTGACCGCCCAATACGTCGGAAAATTCCACGAACTGGTTGTAGACCTGATGGCGATACTTGGCGAGCAGCGTCTTCACCGCCTCGTCGCTGATGAGCGTGTGCGCGTTGGGATCGAACGAAAAGGCGTTCTTGGGATAGGCGTGGGTGTAGCCGCGGGTGCCGATGAGTTTGTAGCCCAGACTGTAGGGTCCGGGGCTGTTGGTCGCGTGGTAGAGGACGATCACCTTGTCCTTCGCGGTGCGGACCATCGAAGTGTTGATGTCCGATCCGAAGTAGCGGCTGGCGAGCGGATCGTCCTTGCCGAATTTGCGGGCGACGTAGTCGCGGGTGGAGAAGCACCCCGTGGATACGGAGTTGATCGTCAGCATCCGGTCGCCGTGGTTGATCCCCAGCCAGAACGCGGGCCCGCCGAGGCCGTGGGTGGGGTAGGTGTTGCCGCCGAATTGCATCTTGTCGCTGCCCTTGTAGAGCCGCCAGTTGTCGGCGCGCTTTTCGAAGTGCAGGTCGCGGAGGTCGTGCAGATAGGCGCCTTCGACATACACGGGTTCGCCGAAAAGTCCGCTGTCGATCATGTTTTTGACCGCCAGCAGATAGTCGTGATAGATGCAGTTTTCGAGCATCATGCAGTGGCGCTGGGTCTGCTCGGCGGTATCGACGATCTCCCAGTACTCGTCGAGTTTGTTGGCGAAGGGGACTTCGACCACGACGTGCTTGCCGTGCTTCATCGCGTAGACCGCGACGGGGGCGTGGAGTCCGGGCGGGGTCGTGCAGTAGATGAGGTCGACGTCCGGGCGCTCGCAGAACTGCTTCCAGCCGTTCGGGTCGGTGGAGTAGGTGACTTCGGATTGATACTTGCCCTTCTTGAGGAAGTCCTTGACCTTGTCGATGTTCTTCTGGTAGAGGTCGCTCACGGCGACGATGGTGGCGTTCTTGGGGAAGTGGGCGAAGCGGCGGATCGCGCCGAAGCCGCGGTTGCCCGCGCCGACGAAGGCGACCCGGACGTTCGGGATCGGATCGCAGCGCAGTTCCAGCACGCTTTTCTGCCCCGGTTTCGGCGGCGGTTCGGGGAGTTTGATGACCGTTGGTTCGCCGAATGCGGCGGCGCAGGCGAGGCACAGCAGGGTCGACAGCGTTCTTTTCATGATTCCTCCTGTTGGAATTTTTATGGAACGATCAGGTTTTTTCAATGAACTGCGGATTAAATTGCCACCATCCGCCCGGTTTTTCAAATCCGTAACGTACGAAAAACGGCTTTTTTTGCGAAAACGGCCGCTCCGCCGGTAATATTTTCCCCGGATCGATTGAAAAGAACTCCACTTCGTAGTATAGTAACCGTCGTATAGCCGTAAGAGACGGCGGAATGTTCAATCTCACCAAAATCGGGGATGCATGGATATGAGACATGGATTTTTGACTTGCATGGCGGTGCTCGCCGGAGCCGGACTTTGCGCCGGAGCCGCGGCGGCGGAGCTCGAACAGATCACCGGAAACCGCAACGAAGACGGCGTGGTCGTGAGTTTCATGCCCAAGACCCCGGAAGCGGCGAATCAGGCGGTGATCTACATCGACACCGACAGCAAGACGGACAGCGGCTTTTCCATCGGGAACATCGGCGCCGACTACAAGTACGAGAACGGCAAGTTCTACCTCTATGTCGGCGACGGCACGTCGCAGAACTGGGACGCCGTCGATGCCGACATCCTGAACGCGACCCGCAAGAAGCGCGTGATCATCTTCTTCCCGAACAAGACGCTGGAGATCGCCGGCGTGTCTCCGGTGCGGGCGGTGGTCGCACAGGGCGAGCAGACGCTGCAGACATTGGATATCCGGTGGCAGCGGGCGGGCAAGGAGGAGCCCCCGTGCCGGCGCAACGGCAAAATGGTCGAGTACATCGACCCCGCGGGCGACGTTTCGCCCCAATGCCGCATCGACTTCATCAAGATGTTCGTCAAACCGCATCCCGAGAAGGCGGATACGCTGATGTTCGGCTTCACCTGCGATTTCCCGATCGAACGCAGGAATCTCAAGTACCATCTGCGGCTCATGTTCCGCATCGGGGAAGGGCCGGGAGCGGACGTCAACGGCGAGACCTTCAACTACATGTTCGAAAGCCCCAACCGGGTCTTCCGTTTCGCGGGCAAGAGTCCGCGCCAGTGGAAGTGGGAAAAGCTCGGCGCGGTGCCGGTCCGCTTCACCAAGCAGTGGTGCGAGATCGACATCCCGCTCGCGATCTTCAAGCTCGAAACGATGCCGGAGCGCGTGAAGTTCCGCCTCAGCTGCGAACGCAACGACTTCGTGCCGGATCTGCGCTATGCGATGCCGGAATACATTGTTAAGTAATATCCTGAAACACACCGAACCGGCGCACATCGTGCCGGTGCTGATTTTCAATCATGGAGGGGGATCAAATGACGATGGTAAAGAGATTCGTCGCTGCGGCGCTGTTCACCGGAGCTGCGTTTGCGGCAAATGCCGACACGGCATGGATGGTGTTGCCGAGGTATTCCAAAAGCGGGCGCACCATGTTGCAATGCTGCCGCAACACGCCCAAGCCGCGTCGGCTTATGCTGCGCTTGGAAAAGCCCGAAAAGGATGGCAAGTACCGCTATTTGAGCATCGGCCAGAAAGACGGCTTCCGTTTCGGCGGCATCAACGAATGCGGCGTGGCGGCGATCTACACGGGCGGCGGCCCGATGCTGGATAAAAATCCGCCGAAGTCGCCGCAGAATTTCACCGGTCGCCGGGCCGTCACCGAGATCCTCCGCAACTGCGCCGGTGCCGCGGAGGCGGAAGCGCTGCTCCGCGCCGCCGCCGGCAAAAAACTCATCGAGGGCGCACTCATCATCTTCGTCATCGACCGCAACCACGCGTGGGTGATCGAGTGCTCGCCCGACAACTTCGTGTCGTGGGAACTGCCGCACGCCTTCTGCGTGTACTCCAATCTGTGGAAACTTCCCGGCATGGACGGATCGTCGACGGGCACGGTCGAACGGACGCTCAAGAACTGTCAGCGCGAATGGGCGGTGCGCGAAACCCTGCGCCGTCGACTCGACGCCAATAAGACCATCTCGTTTGCCGACTCGTTCGCGGCGTCGCGTCTCAACACCAGCGACCTGAACGGCGAGGAGTATGCGAAGGCGCGCAGCAAGACCGGAGCGCGCAAGTTCGACACCGCTCCGCACAATTCGCATTCGCTCGACAGTTATCTGATTGAGGTCGATCCCGAATTCGGCGAATTGAGCTGCATCTTCGTCGCCTACGGTCCGGCGCGGCACACGGTCTATCTGCCGGTGCCGTTCGGCGCGGCGGACGCGCTGCCGGAGGAGCTCTTCGGCGAAGAGTGGCTCAACAGCGCCTTCGCGCGTATGAAGGCGGCGAAGCCGGACGATCCCGTTGATCCGGCGATTATCGGGTTCGAGACCAAACTGCTCGCCGGATTTCACAAGGCGCGCGAGGAAGCGCGCTGGAGTCTTCGCCACGACAAGATCGACGAGGCGCGCAAGATCCTGCGGGAGTGCCTCAAAAAACAGGCCGCTGAGACCTTCGAGTTCCTGAAAGCACTGCCGCCGCCGAAGCGCGCCGAAAAACCGGCCGCCGCCGAAAAACCGGCCGCCGCCGAAAAACCGGCTGCCGGGAAATAGATGGAGTAACGGAAAAAAATGAATATCGGCAATTATTTTTTCCGTACCGCGGCGCTATTCGCTTTCGGCGCGGTCACCGCGGAGGCCTGTACCAGCTGGGTGATGCATTCGTCCGCGACCAAGTCCGGATTGATCACGGTAACCAAGTGCCGCGACCAAAAGCCCTATCCCATTTCCGGCGACGTCCGCGTGTCGCGCCGCGGTTGGCGCTGGCTGCGCTTGGGACAGCACCCCGGACTGACCGGCTTCGGCATGAACGAAAAGGGCGTCATCGCCACGTGCAACGACGGCGACTATCTGACCTCGCAGTATCCGCGCGAGGGGCGCATCAACATCGGCTCCTACTCGATCCTGCGTCAGGTGCTCACCGAGTGCGACAACGCGTATGACGGCGCGGTGCTGATCCGCGACCACTGTCGTGCCGCGCGCCGTCCGGGAGCCAAGGATCACCACGGTTCGACGCTGATGGTGGCGGATCCGCACCATGCGTACATCGTCGACATCGGCACCGGTTACGGCGAGATCAAGGAGATAAAATCCGGCATGCTCGTCATCAGCAACAAGATGCACCTGCCGGGCATCGAGGAGTTCGCCGCCAGCAGTTTGTACAACTTCCTCTCCGACCGTGCGCGGGAGACCAACAGCCGCAAGATCTTGAACGAGTACCGCGAGGACGGCAAATTCACGGTGCAGGGCATCATCCGCGCCAGCCGCGCCAAGTGCGGCAAGGCGCTCAAGGACAAATACCCGTTCCGAAGCAACAGCCAGGGCGCCGCCTGCTTCGAGCCAGATCCCGAATTTCCCGCGTATCTGACCACCGTCTACACCGCGATCGGTCCGCAGCGCCACACGCCGTATCTGGTGATCCCGATGGCGGTGCGGCAGTTGCCGGAAAAGGTGCAGAGCGGCAAATGGGCGGATCTCGCGTACGCGTTCCGCAAGAAGTGCGGCGACGAACACCCGAACCTTCAGGCGCTGTATGACTTCGAAGCGAAATGGATCCCCGGGTACGACAAAGTGCGCGAAGAGGCGCGGAAACTGCTCCGCGCGGGCAAGACCGACGAGGCGGTGAAGTTGCTGAACGATTACTTCGAGCGCCAGTTCAAGGCGGCGGACGAACTCCTGACCCGCCTCGTGGAAACGACGCCCGAGTGCACCGACAAGTCGCTCAATTGTGGTATTTGAAGATAGGAAAGATTGGGAAATGGCATCAGGCAAGTGTAAATACATCGTTTTCGCGGTCGTTTCCATGTTCGGATTCGCCGCGGCGGAGGCATGTACCAGCTGGGTGATGCACTCGTCCGCGACCAAGTCCGGACGCATGACCATCAACAAGAGCCGCGACAACCCCGTCGACCGGCTCAACGCCGACTTCCGCACGTCCCGGCGCGGCTGGCGTTATCTGCGGTTGGGCGACTACCCGTGCTGGACCAGTTTGGGCATGAACGAAAAAGGCGTCGTCGCCACTTGCAACGACGGCGATCCGCTGAACGAACAGCACCGGAGAGGCGAACACATCCAGATCAATTCTCCGGCGATACTGCGGCAGGTGCTCGCCGAGTGCGACAACGCCTATGACGGCGCGGTGCTTATCCGCGACCATTGCCGCGCCTATCGCCGCCCGAGCGGCGGGGACCGGCACAACGGTACGACGATGATGGTGGCCGATCCGCACCACGCTTACATCGTCGACGTCGGCGCGGGGTACGGGGAGATCAAGGAGATCACGTCGGGGATGCTGGTCATCACCAACACGATGCACCTGCCGGGGATCGAACAGTATTCGGTCAAACAACTGTTGGCGACGCTCTCCGACCGCGCGCGGGAGACCAATACCCGCAAGATCATGAACCAGTACCGCGAAAACGGCAAGTTCACGGTGCAGGGCGTGATCCGCGCCTGCCGGGCCAAGTGCGGCAAGGAGCTCAAGAACAAGTACCCGTTCCGCCGCATCACTTTGGAGGACGCCTGCTTCGAGATCGATCCGGAGTTTCCGGCGTATTTGAGCACCGCCTACGCGGCGATCGGGCCGCAGCGCCACACGCCGTTTCTGGCGATCCCGATGGGCCTGGAACAGCTGCCGGAAAAGATCAGAAGCGGCAAGTGGGCCGATCTGGCGTATGCGTTCCGCAAGAAGTGCGGCGACGAACATCCGGCGCTCGACGAGTTGTACCAGTTCGAGGGAAAGACCTTCCCCGAGTACGAAAAGGTGCGCGAAGAGGCGCGGCAGCTGCTCCGTGCGGGCAAGACGAACGAAGCGGTGAAGCTCCTGAACGAGTGCTTCGAGCGCCAGTTCAAGGCGGCGGAGGCACTTCTGACCCGCCTTGTGGAAACAACCCCCGCGTGCTCCGATAATCCCACCTTCAACTGAAATTTCGTTTTCGCTTATGAACAAAAAAAGCGGACGCGCCAAGACGCGTCCGCTTTTTTTGTTGCCTTCCGCCGATCAGTGGTGGTGGTGGTGCGGCGGCGGAGGCGGAGGAGGGCCGGGGCGATAACGCGGACCGTAGTAACGCGGACCGTAGTAACGCGGGCTGTAGTAGCGCGGGCCGTAGTAGACCGGACGGGTCACGACCACCGGAGCGGGCGGCGCGTAGACCACCGGAGCGGGCGCTTCGTAAACCACCGGAGCCGGAGCGACCACCGGAGCGGACGGCGCGTAGACCACCGGGGCAGGGGCGACGACCGGAGCCGGAGCGACCACCACCGGCGCCACCGCCGTGCGTACCAGATTCACGATGTCGGTGGCGAGGCGGACGCCGCTGCTGCCGCCGCCGTGGTGATGATGATGCGGCGGCGGGGGCGGTCCCGCCAGCACCGGAGCTGCCAACAGCGCGGCGATCGCTCCACCGAGGACAAACTTGACCTTTCCGTTCATTTTCTCTCTCCCTTTCCGTTGGAGGTTGGTTGATCCACTTGTGTTCGGCAATGGGCTTTCCGCATTGTCCTTACGCCCATATAACGTAATGCCATATTATTTTATTTTCAAATTATTTCGGAAATATTGAATATTTTTTTATTCCAACGCCAATTCCAGCTGTTCGAACTCCGGTTCGGCATCCTGCGACAAGCCGCCCAGCCCCACTCCGATCAGTCGCACGGGGGTGGAGCCCGCCTCGGTGCGCGCCAGCAGGCCGACCGCGACTTCGCCGACCTCTTCGCCGCTTTCCGCCGTGCCGGGGAGCGCGATGGTGCGGCTGACGCTGCGGAAGTCGGCGTACTTGAGTTTCAATGTCACCGTCTTGGCGAAGAAGCCGTGCTCGCGGGTGCGGCGCACGACCTTGCGGCTGAGTATCCGCACCATGACCCGGATGCGCCGCAGATCGAGGCAGTCCTCGTAGAGCGTTACCTCGCGGCTGAGGCTTTTGGGATCGCCGTGTTCTTCGACCGGGCGGTCGTCGATGCCGCGCACGCAGTAGTAGTAATAGTCGCCGGTCTTGCCGAAAGCGGCGCGCAGCGTCTCGCGGGGGAGCCGGCGCAGATCGGCGCCGCAGCGGACGTTCATGCGCTTGAGCTTGGCGGCGGTGACTTCACCGATGCCGTGGAACTTGCCGATGGGCAGCGCGTCGATGAAATCCTGCGCGTTTTCCGGCGTGATCTCGGTCATCCCGTCGGGTTTGCGGAAGTCGCTCGCCAGCTTGGCGAGAAACTTGTTGGGCGCCACACCGGCGCTGGCGGTGAGCCCGGTCTCCCTGCGGATGCGGTCGCGGATCGTTTCGGCGAGCGCCGCCGCGCCGTCGGGGGCGCGCCCCGTGACGTCGAGGTACGCTTCGTCGATCGACACCGCTTCGACGCGGGGGGTGTACTCGTTCAGGATGCGCATGATCTGCCGCGAGATGCGCGAATAGCGGCGGAAATCCGGCGAGATAATTTCGACCTGCGGGCAGAGCCGCAACGCGGTGCGCGTCGGCATCCCGGAGTGGATGCCGTATTTGCGCGCCTCATACGAACAGGTGGACACCACGCCCCGGCGTTTCGGATGGCCGCCGACGATCAGCGGTTTGCCCCGCAGTTCCGGACGGTGCAACTGCTCCACCGACGCGAAGAAGGCGTCCATATCCAGATGTATGATCTCGCGGTTCACAAAACGTACCCTCGCACATTGGTCGTCATCCGCGGGTGCGGCGCGCAAACCGGCGAAAGACGGCGGCGTCAGCCGCGGAACCCGAATTCCGCCGCGGCGGCGCGCAACTCGTCGACCCGGTCGGTCTTTTCCCACGGGAACTGCGGACGACCGAAGTGACCGTAGGCGGCGGTCTGGGCGTAATTCCACTTGTCCCCGGGGAAGCGCAGCTGCAGCGTCTCGATTATCGCCGCCGGACGCAGGTCGAAGACCTTGCGGATAAGTTTTTCGAAACAGCTGTCGTCGGCGAGCCGTCCCGTGCCGTAGGAGTCGACGCAGATGCTCAGCGGCTGAGCGACGCCGATCGCGTAAGACACCTGGATCTCGCACTTGCGCGCGAGCCCGGCGGCGACGAGGTTCTTGGCGATGTAGCGGCAGAAGTACGCCGCCGAGCGGTCGACCTTGCTCGGATCCTTGCCCGAAAACGCGCCGCCGCCGTGCGAGCCCACGCCGCCGTAGGAGTCGACGATGATCTTGCGACCGGTCAGTCCGGTGTCGCCGTGGGGACCGCCGATCTCGAAGCGCCCGGTCGGATTGATGTAGTAGGTGACGTCGTTTCCGAGCAATTCCGCGGGGATCGCCTGTGCGACCACTTCGCGGACGAGGGCGTCGAGCCACTCCATCTTCATGTCCGGCGTATGCTGATGCGATACCACTATCGTTTCGACCTTTACGGGACGCCCGTCGCGGTAGCGGATCGACACCTGACTTTTCGCGTCGGGGCGCAGGAAGCGGTACTTTTCGGGTTCGCTCTTGCGGCGGCGCGCGAGTTCCGCGACGATCTTGTGCGAATAGACCAGCGTCGCCGGCATGAGTTCCGGAGTTTCGTCGGTGGCGTAGCCGAACATCATCCCCTGATCTCCGGCGCCCTGCTCCTTGAAGCGCCCTTCGCCCACCGTGACGCCCTGCGAAATATCCGGCGACTGCCGGTGGATCGCCAGCAGCACCTCGGCATCGTCGGCGCAGAAGCCGACGCCGTGCTTGTCGTAGCCGATGTCGCGGATCGCATCCAGCGCGACCTGCTGCCAGTCGACTTTGGCGCGCGTGGTGATCTCGCCCGATATCACCACCAGATTGGTGGTGCAGAGCGTTTCGCAGGCGACGCGGCTGTCGGGATCCTGCATGAGGCAGGCGTCGAGGATGGCGTCGGAGACGCGGTCGCAGACCTTGTCGGGATGCCCCTCGGAGACCGATTCGCTGGTGAATATATGCTCGCTTCTGATCTTACTCATGATGTCTTCTTCAAAAAAGCCGGGGCGCTTCCCTTGATCCAAAAGAAGCGTCCTGCGGCATTGGTTTCATCGATTTGGCGGTTCAGCGCG